>DGDD01000097.1 GCA_002385265.1 Chitinophagaceae bacterium UBA3961 | reverse complement strand
TCTAATCCGTAATGATCTTCTTTATGCTTTTTGTTCTTCTTCAATGCAGCTGAAACCAAAAGCAGCGGACTTTGTATTCGCTCTTCTATATCTTCTTTCAAATTATGCCAGTTCAAAAATGCAACTACCATTTTCAATTGGCTAAACCCATATTCTTGAACATCTCTTTGGCTTTCCGATCTTATTTTATCCAAAGAAGAAGCGATATATGGATGGTCTTCAAATCGAAGGTATTTGTTCAACACCATTTCCTTCATTCCAATTACCTTGGAACTGATTTCTTCGTTCCAAGTAAACAAAAGATCGGGTCTTATACTCTGGTAATGCAATACAATTGGTACGCTACTAACCGTAAGGTTTACAAAACGCATGTTCGATTTGTAATACAACAAACGGTTTCTCCTGCTAGTATCAAAAAGCCGGTTTCTTAGTTTGGTTAGAATGAATTGAGCACGAGTATGAACCTGCTGTTGTTTCCATCCATTCACCTTACTTAAATCCAACTGACGCTCCACATCATATTCACGATAGTGCTCGAGTTTGCGGATGATTTCATACAAGTCCTTGCTTCGTTTACTTCGATCCAATTCTGTCATCTCAGTAATCAACGATGCAATAGTTGGATGAATTGATGAATGAACAGAAGTAGGCGATTTGCGATTTCTCACAAAAACTTTTAGGTCGAACTCATCGTTTAGGTCCACGCCCATTGAAACAGAAGCTAAGATCAACCCCAGCGAGAATATGTCTGTCAAAGCATCATGATGATCAAACAACAGTTCATAACAACGATACCCTTTAATGAATGCGGGATCTTTTAGGTCCGCATCCTCACCCAAATAAAGATCCATCGTGTCACTAAACCCATAGCCTTCGTCATCAGATTCAAGCTTTTCTCGGTCTGCGACTTCAAATTGGGTGGCTTTGTATTTTCTAAACAATTGTTCTATTGCAGACAAATTGCTCTTTGCTGGTATTGCGAGATTCTCGTCAATATCCAACACATTTTCATTTACAAACAAACTGATAGGTAAATGAAAGGGCCCCACTTTGCCTTCTTCATGAAAGCCAAGCACCTCTTTAAACACGGGAAGCACAAAAGCAATTACATCATCGGTTGCAAACGCTCCTTGCTCAAAACAACTTTCTATATATTCTTGAAACTGTACACGCGATTCCATTTTCACCGGTTTAGTCTTCATAAATTTGATCCGCAGCACCCTCTTTTACTTGATAGTACGCTGCCAACTGTTTCTTTTTGTTTTGCTGAAGTGCTTTTTCACTCCATTTGAATTCTTTCTTTAGAATTTTTTCATAGTGTTCTTGAAGTCCTATGTCCTCAGAAAACTGAAAGGCCCAGCCGGCCGGAATCTCTTCTAAGTTTGGATCCAATCTCACAAAATCAAGCAGCACGTAGCTAAAGTATTGTTGAATGCTCTTGTCAAAACCCTTAATTGTATCTACCAGCTCTATTGAAAGCACCGCTTTTTCATCCGATTGATAAGCAGGGAAATACTGTCGCGCTTGCGCCAATACACTCACGCTTTGAAACCATTTTGGCTTTAAAAAAAGCTGTAAAACCTTTTTGGTGAGCTCGCTGAGTGATTTTTGTTTAAAGATGTCCATTTGATCGAGAGTCGTCTGCTTTTCTAATAATTCCGCAATCTTTTTGTCTGCAGTAGCTTCATCTTCTATCCACCAATCGAGGGCTTTGCAACGAATAAAGTTTTCGGGATGAGAGAGTCCTTCCGATTTCAATCCTTGCTCAGAATTAAGAATGGTTTCGGTTTGCTGACGATAGGAAGGGGCGTGCACATTGTCTAGTCCGGTAGTGATTTTTACAAGTGAGGCAACCACGGCATCGGCATTTTGAGTAACCAATAGCGCTCCTCGATCACAAAATATCTCAGTAAACAATTTAAACAATCGTGCTGTTTCGTAATGTGCGTTGTTAGAGTAACGATTATTAGCAATTGCCGTTACAATTCTATCTGCCACTTCTAACTCCCCTTCCAACATCGTATATAGTTTAATATGTGAAAGTTCGTGTGCCAATACAGCTAGTAGTTCTTGATCGGAAAGCAGTTTCAGAACAGGACCGGAAAAAACCAAGTGCGCCTCTTTTTCCAAATAAGCAATACTGGCATTAAACTCATCTGTGTAGGGTGCTTGGTAAATAAATACAGGTAAGGCTTCTAGCTCCAAGGCGCTCTTTGCTTTTGCCAATTGCGCAAACAACATAGGTTCGCCCTCTTCCGTAAATAGATAGGTATTCTTTAGAAGGACCGATTTGAACTCCTTCAACTGCTCCTCCTGCGTTTGGGCTTTTGAGAAAAACTCCCAACTGGCTTCTTGTTCTTTAAAATAATCGCGCACATTTACATGATAAGGTATCGTCTTCAGCAGCATGATCTCGAATTTGTAGTAAATTAAAGGATTATATTCATAAGTTCCCCCTCTCTAATTTCAAAAAATACGGAGATTTTTCCTGACCAGCTGTTACCTCAGATTTGGCTGGCAGGGATATTAACCAGCAATAAAATATTCATAGAATTGAATTACATTTACTGAAGTCTTTTCGTATGACCTATCAGTTTATTTATAACATGCGTATTCGCGCTAAACATTTGATATTTCAAAATGTGTGGTACGCCTTGAGCATGTTCGTCTTTTATGCTGTTTTTATTGCACTTAAAGTATCAAGAGCAGGATGGTGGCTTCCGATTTCAGTCATCATATTGCTCTTCATTCAACAAGCTTTTAATAAACTAAGAATTTCAAAAATTATCATCGATACCACTAACGGTGGGATTATTTTAGTTCGAAATACCCTCCTTAAAGAAGAAAGGGTCAACTCCATCGATTCTTTTGACCTCCCTAGTAATCAGCACTCAAGTATCCGGTTTATTAAAAAAGAAAAAGAGATCCTTTTGACCGAAGCCGATGGGTTCTCAAAAGAAACACTCATTGAAATACACTCTCTTTTAAAAACTTTAATTTCAAACCGTTAACTATTAGGTTCTTACATTTCGATAAAAGATCCTAAACATTTTAAAATGGACATACTCTTCTTTGTTTAAAGATGTTAGCTGTTTTTCTATCCAGAGTTCATCCCCAAATAGATAGCCCGCAACCTTTATTGAACCTCTTGTTTCATTAAATGAACCCCGTAATTTAATGCTCATCATGAATTCCTTCATTTATAGTATCTTCATTTTCAATTACTATAAACTAATTTATCTCTTCTCGTGAGCAACTCAACCACCATCTTCGAAAACAGCTGGTCTGTGTATCAACTGCTGATTGAAGAGAATTACATGCATCATGCTGAATTAAGATCATTGCTAGATAGTTCGTTCAAGAACTTCGCTACAAAATTGGAGGCGCTTCGTATACTTGATTTAGGATGCGGTGACGGTGAGCCAATCTGTTCTCTCTTAAAACCTTATAATATTAGTAGCTACATTGGTCTTGACCTTGCACAACCGGCATTGAATATTGCTGCAGAACGGTTTGCTTTTATTGGCAACGGGCTTCATTTGTACAATGCAAACATGGAATCCTTCGAGCAATACCTTGATGAACCTGTCAATATTATTTACTCCTCTTTTGCCATACACCACCTGCAAGATGAGGCCAAATATGCACTTTGGACCAAAATTTACAACAACTTAGAAAACGAAGGTCGATTCATCATGATTGATGTGGCTAGAGAAAACAAGGCTTCTCGTAGCCAATATTTATCCGACTATATCGACAATTGTATCAATACCTGGAACAAACTTTCTAAAGAAGGATTGGATCTCATAAACGATCATATTTCCAATTTCGATTTCCCGGCAACACAAACTTTCATAAAAGAATCGCTTGAAGAAATTGGTTTCACCTTGATCAAACACGAGCACCCTGATCAATTTCACCACTTTTGGGAATGGACCAAATAAGAATATATAAAGGAACTTTTTAATCAAGTCCGTTTTAACGGAAAGACTGTACTTGTATCTAAGGCATATTTTTTGTACATTGTATTCCGTCTATGAACACTCTTAAACCCCTTATATCAGTAAAGCCTCACTTGCGTCAACTCCAGGTTTGTGTATGGATGGGCAGCGAGAAACTGGCTTGTCACATCTCGTCTAAAAAGGGTTTGATCGAATTCATAGAAACTCCCGGAGCCACACTTTTCAAAGGAAGACTTCAATTAAAACATACCAACAACTTAATTCAATGTTGGGTGAAAAACGAATTAAAGGGAACCATTAACCCACAGATATTATTAGCTACTGTCCTTAACAATGGACAAGCTCCTCTTCAAACGGCTCGTTTCTAATATCTGGTAATAATAATTTAACACAGGCTCCGGTAACATTTTCACCTAGAAGTCTACTCATAATGAAAAAGCCGATGAGTACATCAAATCAATTTGGATTATACTTGAATCAAGGAGGAACACTTGAGTTTAAGATCAACCCAGGTGCTAACAAACAGGAATTCAGTTTAAATGGTGAAACCTTTCAAATTAAAAGAACAGGATTTCTGTTAAACAAAACCATAATCCGGAACTCAAAAGACGAAACGGTTCTTGAGGTTGTAGGAAAGAAATGGTGGTCTTCCAGCTATTTCATCACCCACAATTCAAAACAGTTTGTTTTAAAACTTGAAAACAAACCACTTGCCACCTATGCCATTTACGAAAATGAAAATCTAATTCTTTCGCTAGGTTTGATTACTGAGAATCACAAACCCAAATCTCTTTTTGAAGGAGAACTTGCAAATACCCCAAGTTTGTTTCATGCACTTCTGTGGTACCTACTCTGGCCAACACTAGCAGAAAACGACGCTATGATTGTTCTGTTGGCCTCCTAATACTCTGCGCCAATTACATCGCGGATAACTACACTCGCCGTAACAGCTCCAAAAACTGCAGGTAAATAAGAGATGGTACCGTACGCCGATTTCTTGTAATTTTTCCCATCTGTAAGCATCAAACTTTCCTTGATATGCTTTTCCGGTGAAAACACCGCTGTTACTCCTTTACGAATTCCGTGTGTTTTCAGGAGTTTTCTAACCTGTTGGGCAAATGGACAATTATAGGTTTTGGAAATGTCTACTACTTGAAGCTTGGTTGGATCTAGTTTCGCACCTGCACCCATGCTACTTACTACCTTTAAACCCATCTCCACAGCAGTCTTAATAAAGGTAACCTTCGGCGTTATACTATCAATGGCATCGATAACATAATCGGGCTTTCCTTTCAATTGCTCCAATACGCGTTCCGGGGTAACAAACTCCTTGATGGTCTCCAATTCTAATTCAGGATTGATGGCTTTCAATCGTTCACACATAATTTCTGCCTTCGATACTCCATGATTGGTTGCCAAAGCGGGTAACTGTCTATTTCTATTGGAAGGATCCACTACATCGCCATCAATGATCGTCATTCTTCCTACTCCACTTCTGGCAATAAACTCTGCAGCAAAAGAACCTACTCCACCCAAGCCAACCACCAATACATGTGTATTGGCCAACTTAATCAACGCCTCTTCTCCAATTAATAATTTCGTTCTCGATAACCAAGAAAAATCAGTTGTCATACTATTCTATTTCAAAAACCTTCAATACGTTTTTTTGAACCTGCAAAGCAAAGGAATTCAAATCAATTTCTTTAATTGCAGCGATTGCTTTATATACCTCTACTACCGATTCGGCTCTATCGTCTGTTTCGCAAAACATCTTCTCCACCGGAATCGCTTTTATCAATTCTTCCATTCCGGGTTTCAAAGCCGCCAATCCAATACTAATATAATAGCCCTCCTCTAATAGCGATCTTCCCAATTCAACTCTTTTATTGAAACCATGGATCACTACCGGAACACGCACCCCTTTCAAAGAAGCGATCAATTCACTCCAAGCGCGAACACAGTGAATGATAAGGGGCTTGCCATATCGATCCGCCAACACTATCTGAGATTTAAAGAGATCTAGTTGGAGCTCCCAATCGGTGCTGCAAACCTTATCGAGCCCGCATTCTCCAATAGCAATCAGTTCCTTTTTGGAAAGAGTCGATTCCAGTTCTTGTAAGCTTGTTTTATCAGGATACCAAGGATGAATGCCGGCAGAAATATAAGGAGCCCCTTGCATAGTTGAAAAACCCTCATAGTAATTCACAATGGACTTAACACCCGCCTTTGGGCTGTGGCAATGAACATCATATAAATTGTTAAGATCCATCATGCGAATGTACAAAGCCCGGCTCTAATAAGAAAAATCGTACCTTTAATCTATAATTGTCTATAAAATGAGTCGAGTTCTATTCTTGCTTTCTTTCTCGTGTCTTTCATTCTTTGGCTTTGCTCAATCCAATGATCATTACAATATTGAAATTGAAACATGGCAGGCTAAAAGATTATCCGATTTGAAAGCGCCAACAGGCTGGATCAACCTTGCCGGTTTGTTTTGGTTAGAAGAAGGGCGAAATACTTTTGGCAGCGACTCCTCAAATAAATTGGTTTTCAATCACCCATATTTTCCAAGCTTAGCAGGCACATTCAAAAGAACGGGGTATAGTGTAGAATGGATCAGTGCCGATGAAGTGGTGGCCACCGATTCTAAGGGTGTCCCCATTCTTAAAAAAGAGATCTTCAATCCCGACTCAAGCAATAACCCAACCCTAGTTTTGGGTCAGTTTCGGTTCACTATTATTAAAAGAGAGGATAAAATTGGGGTTCGCTTCCGCGACACAAGGAGCCCTGCATTAAACTATTACAACGAAATCCCTCGATTTGCTCCTGATTTACAATGGAAGATCACAGCTAGTTTCGAGCCATCTTATGGAAAGAAAATTCCGATTACAAACGTATTGGGTCAAACCACGCTTCAACCCTCTCCCGGTAAACTTGTATTCAATTGGCAGGGCAAACAATACAAGCTCGATGCAATTGATGAAGGTGGCAATGAATTGTTTATCATATTTGGAGACGCAACAAGCGGAGTGGATACCTATCCCGCAGGCAGATTCATGTATGTAAACAAGCCCACAGCTGCAGGAGTAGTGATAGTTGACTTCAACAAAGCATTCAACCCGCCTTGTGCTTTCTCTGATTTCGCAACATGTCCGCTTCCTCCAAAGCAAAACATATTACCCTTTGCAGTAAACGCCGGCGAAAAAACTGTTCATCCTTACAAAGCATCACATTAAAAATCAACAATCGATCGAATAAATTAGGCGAATGATGATGATCATTCGCCTTTAATTATTAATTTCATTTTTACAATTTTCGATCATTGTACAAACCGGGACTACACCTTATCGCAAGCCTTCAGTGCTCCAACCTAAACTATCTGGAGAAAGCCGATTACCTAAAAACAGTAATCGACCAACAAATCGCGTTTCACCAACTTCAGAATCTAGGAGAGGTTTATCATCAATTTGATCCGGGCGGCTTTACAGCCATTGTTTGTTTAAGTGAAAGCCACCTATCTGCTCACTCTTGGCCCGAACATCAACTTTTGAACATCGACATATATCTAAGCAATTTCCAAAGAGTGAATGATGGAGTTGTACGATCCATTTTCAATTCTATTGTTGAAAAACTTGAAGCAACCATTCTTCACCAACAAGAAATCGTCCGCTAATGAACCAGGGAAAACTCATCGAATGCCCCTCTTGCAAAACGCTGGTTCAATTCAAGCGGATGGACACTAATTTAAAAACTTGCAGCTGCGGTGCGGTTGTAAGTCAAAGCACATTACAATCTAAAATAAAGCTAGATTCAATAAAAGATCCGGTAAGCGTGATTCAAGTGGGCACTAAAGGCACTTGGAAAGAACATGAATTCACCGTACTTGGAAGGGTTCAGTTTTTTTATGAAGAAGGTGTTTTTAATTACTGGACCCTTGAATGTTCAGACGGCACATCAAAGTTATTGGGGGAAGCATACGGAATCTATAGTTTTCTTACTGCAAAAAACATTGACTTTCAATCCAACGAGTCGCTGCATAATTTAAAGATCGACAGTGGTTATGTCTTATGGGACGAAGGGCCCGTACTTTCACTTGAGCAAAAAAACAGCCTATTCTCAATAAAGGTTGAGGGAGAAGCTTTTTGCATTGATTCTTTCAAAGCATTGCTTGATTGCAGCTTTGCAACCGAATCGGGTACGCATTACACAATTTTTGAGGGAGACGGGTTTCAAAAGTATCCATATCTAGCAGAGTATATGGATTTTGATGAGCTCCGCTTTGAAAACCTAAGACCATTTAAAAATTCGAGCTTTTCATTTGGTTGCTCCAACTGCAATAACCAAATAGAGCTACCACTCTATCCTTATACACAAAGCACCATCTGTAACAAATGCCACCACCCTTATTCGGCAAAAGCAAATTTCAGATTTGCCGAACAGAAAATTCTTAAAAACGAAATTGAACCATACATACCAATTGGTAGCAGTTTCAATCACAAGGGTATATCCTATACAGTTGTTGGATACCTAAGTAAAGCTGAACGTAGCAGCGGCTACAAGTGGAATGAATTCACTTTATTCCATCCAAACTACGGGTTTGCCTACCTTAATGAATACAATGGTCAATTCACGTTTGCCAAAGAACAAGGAAATCATCCGGTGTTGATCTATGAAGAATTCGACTTCTTTAAATACGAAGATGCTGAATTCGAATTATACAATAGTTATGAATCAAGAGTAGACAGCGGTAGCGGCGTTTTTGCATACAATGCATTCAACAACAATTCTTTCTTCTCTAAAGAATACATTGCGCCGCCATATATGTGGATCAAAGACAAAGACTCCAGAGAAGGCGTCTTTTGGTTTAAAGCAGAGTATTATTCAAGAAAACAGGTATCAAAAGCGCTCAACAACGCAAATATTGAGCTGCCAAGTGGTTCAATAGAAATACACCCGCTCAAGCCGGTCTTTAAGTATACTTTTCTTGAGCTGATAATCACCACACTTATGGCGGCGGCTCTAGTGCTAATTGCGCATCTTGCTTTAGACAAGGGCAAACTGAACAAGGAGCTTTTCAATCAAAGCTTCTATTTTAAAGATAGCTCAAACACTTTCAGCACCACTCTTGATACAGTGGAGCTAACAAGGTCTATCTCAAACATTAAATTTGATGTGAGCGCCCCGGTTGATAATACCTGGACCAGTGTTTCTGTAATTCTCACCGATATTATTTCAGGAAAAGAATACAGTATGGAACAAGGGGTCGAATACTATTCAGGATACGACGGAGGTGAAAGCTGGAGTGAAGGTTCTAAATCGGAGTCAGGATTTCTCACGGGAATTCCTTCCGGAAAATACATTGTTTCTGTAGAAGGCGTAAGAGAAAGCTTTAAAATAATTCCGGTTGAACGCTTATCTGTAAAGGCCACCTATGATGTTGCCGGCTCAAAAAACCTAATTCACACGCTTATCTTTATTGTTATAGTATCAATAGTTCTTGGCGTCATTCGATTCCAAGTGGAGAAATCACGTTGGACCAATAGTCCGTTTTACGATTCTAAATTTCCAACAAATGAATAAATTAAAAATTCTTAAAATACCAATCATCGCCTATTTAATAGTACTGGCAATTTTTCTGTTTTACGAACTAACCGGCCGAGTATATTTTAATAGTGCTTCACAGGAAAAATGGTCTGCCAGCGGACCCGGCTATCACAAATAAATCAACTAACTATGAGTTCTGCATTTGTAAATTCAATCATCTATGCTTTCTTAGGCATTGCTATTTTGGTGGTTTCCTTTTTTATTCTGGAAATACTGACGCCCAAACATAACCTGCGAAAAGAAATCATTGAAAACAAAAACACGGCACTTGCTATTTTCTTCGGATTCTTCATGCTTTCCGTTGCTCTGATCATTGCATCCGCCATTCACTAAATCATGAGCGTAAGAGAAAAGAAAGAAGAATGGATCCTTCTGCTAGCAGTCTTCGTGATTGCTACTTGCGGGCTTATATATGAACTGGTAGCAGGCACATTAGCTAGTTACCTTCTGGGCGATAGCGTTACACAATTTAGTACCATCATTGGGGTCTATCTTTTCTCAATGGGAATTGGCTCTTACCTTTCGAAGTTTTTTAAGGGCAACTTGCTTCGTTGGTTCGTGAAAACCGAACTATTGGTTGGAATGGTGGGCGGCTTTAGCTCCATTCTGCTTTTTCTCCTCTTTCCTGTTGCAGAATCCTTCCGAATAGTATTGTATGCGCTAGTTGGAATTACCGGTATTCTTGTAGGAGTAGAGATTCCATTGCTAATGCGGATTCTAGAAAACCGTCTCGAGTTCAAAGAATTGATCAGCCGGGTTTTCAGTTTCGATTATATTGGTGCTCTCTTGGCTTCCATTATCTTCCCATTACTTCTAGTTCCACACTTGGGCATCATTCGCACTTCTTTATTCTTTGGTATTTTAAATATCGGTGTAGGCTGGTACCTGGTTTTTAAGTTCAAAGAAGAACTCCGAAACACAAAACCTTTGCACTCTGCAGCCATCATTCTTCTGCTCTCTAGTGCTGTATGCTTCGCTTATGCAGATAAAATCATGAACTATAGCGAAACGCTGACCTTCAATGACCAAGTGGTTTATGCTACATCAACTCCTTATCAAAGAATTGTCATCACAAAAAATAAAAAAGAAACCCGACTCTTTCTCAATGGCAACCTGCAGTTTAGTTCCGCAGACGAATACCGCTATCACGAAGCCCTCGTTCATCCCGCCTTGTCTTCACTTCCTTCAAGAAAAAACATATTGGTCCTAGGGGGCGGCGATGGTTTGGCCGTTCGTGAAATTCTCAAATACCCCGATGTTGAAAAAATCACCTTGGTTGATCTAGATCCTAAAATGACAGAACTTTTCAGCAGCCAAAGCATGCTGATGTCATTAAACCACGAGTCACTCAAGAACAAAAAGCTAACCATCATCAACGCCGACGCGTATATTTGGCTTCGCAAAAACAACCAACATTTCAATGCAATCATTGTCGATTTTCCAGACCCCTCCAATTATTCCATTGGAAAATTATATAGCAGTGCCTTTTATAACACACTCTATAAAAGTTTGGACGAAAAAGGATTGGTAGTTATTCAAAGCACTTCACCCTATGTGGCACCGAAAAGCTTCTGGTGTGTAGACCAAACCCTTCGATCTGTTGGACTACAAACAAAAGCATACCACAACTATGTTCCCTCTTTTGGAGAATGGGGATACATCATGGCTATGAAGTCAAGCAATTTCAATTGGTTCTCTCAACTACCAACTCCATTAAGATTTTTAAACAAAGAAACGATCAACGACCTCTTTGTTTTTCCTGAAGACATGAAGACCACTGCAAAACTCGAAATAAACAGATTGAACAATCAAGCCTTGGTCACTTATTTTGAAGAAGAATGGTCGAAATTTTTGGAGCCCTAGTCTATGAACCGTCGATCTTTTATACAAGCCGCTTCACTACTATCTTCTGCCGGTTTTTTACTAGAAAACTGCAGTACAAAATTGCCAATTAAGGTTTCAATGGTAGGCGCTAACAGCAAAGTTGGGCATCTAATAAGAGAAGGGGTCAAAGCAAATCCAACCACATTCACAGAAGTCGACACCGTCATCATTGGCGGTGGCATTTCAGGTTTGGTTGCCGGACGTGAACTTCATAAAAACCAAAAACCGTTTTTACTTCTAGAGCTCGATAAAGAAGTTGGAGGAAATGCGGCTTTCGGATCCAATAAAACATCTGAATATCCCTGGGGGGCGCACTATATTCCCATTCCCAATAATTATCTCATAGAATACCTTCAATTTCTTGAGGAAGAAGGAATCATTCAAGGATACGATGAAAACCAACTGCCCATCTACAAAGAGGAATACGTTTGCTTCGATTCTCAAGAGCGACTTTTCATCAACGGAAAATGGCAAGAAGGGCTGGTACCAAAGTTTGGGCTTTTAGCAGAAGACGAAGCCAAGGTTGCCTCCTTTCTGAAGTTAATGGAGGTATTAAAAGAAAAGAAGGGCTCGGATGGTAAGTGGATCTTCGACATTCCGATAGCCAACTCCAGTAAGGATGAAGAGTGGTTGAAACTTGATCAGATCACCATGATCGAGTGGTTAAAGCAACAGCCCTTTTTCAATTCTTATTTAGAAAATTATATCAACTATTGCACACGCGATGATTTTGGCACGTCAATTTATGAATGCAGCGCATGGATTGGCTTACACTATTTCGCGGCAAGAAAAGGAAAAGGCGCAAATGTAAAATCAGATGATGTCATCACCTGGCCTGAAGGAAATGGTTTCTTGGTAAAGAAACTGCGCGAGAAAATCAAAGACCAAATAAGAACAAACGCCTTGGTCACCGAAGTAAAACCGGTAGAAGCAGGAATTAAGATTGCTGTGTTGAATCCAATTAACAATGTGAGCACCGGATTTCTTTGTAAACAACTCATCATCGCAACTCCACAGTTCATTACAAACAGAATATGGGAGCATAAAGAACGGGCCGCATTGGTCAAATCTCATTTTGAATATGTTCCTTGGTTGGTGGCAAACATCAATTGCAGTACCCCGCTCGAAATAAGCGGTGCTCCACTATCATGGGACAATGTGTGCTATAGCAGTCTGTCGCTGGGGTACGTCAACGCAACGCACCAATTGCTCAATCAAAAAATAAGTGAACACAACTTTACACTTTACATTCCACTTAGCGAAAAAGACGCCAAAGCACAAAGACAGAAAGCATACGAAACTCCTATTGAAAAATGGAAAGAACTAGTGTTACAAGAAATGAAAAGAGTGTATCCAAATTTTGAATCAAACATAATCTCCATCGAAATTCTACTGTGGGGGCATGCCATGGTAAAACCAAAACCGGGACTGGTACATGGACCGGTACTTGATAGCCTTGCAAAAAGCCCGGACCCTCGAATTCATTTCGCACATACAGATCTGGCAGGTATTAGTATTTTTGAAGAAGCCTTTTATCAAGGCTTGAATGCAGCTAAAAATTGTTTGAATGGGTAATAATAGTGCAGTTAACAAACAGCCTTGGTTGGGATTTCCTTGGATAGAATTCCTCTTCATTTTATTACCGCCTTTTCTGAGTATTGCTATTATCGCGCTGTTTCCTGCTTTCTTTCAAAACAACGATCAACTTCCCGAAGCCGCATGGGTGGTGCTCATTCTATTGATTGATGTGGGACACGTTTACAGCACGCTCTTTCGAACCTATTTCGACAAGCAGGCTCTCAAAGAGCAGAGTACCCTCCTCATTGCTATTCCCGTAATTGCATTTACAATTGGTGTACTACTTTACAGTTTTTCGAGCCTTTTGTTTTGGAGAGTGTTGGCATATACAGCAGTTTTCCATTTTGTTCGACAACAATATGGGTTTCTTCGAATCTATAGCCGCAGAGATCCAATTAAAAAATGGTTGCGCAATTTTGAAACCTTCTTCATTTATTGGTTAACAATCTACCCGCTTCTATATTGGCATTTATCCGGACCCCGAAACTTCAATTGGTTTGTAGAGAACGATTTCCTCTATATCAATGTCGGCCCTATTCTTACTGTGCTTAATTTATTGTACGTTATATCCATAACAATCTACCTCTCGATTCTGGTTTTGGAAAGAATCAAGAAAGATCCTGCAATTTTCAATTGGCCAAAATTCTTGATCATTAGCGGAACAGGATTATCCTGGTTTATTGGAATTGTATATTTCAATGGGGATATGGCTTTCACCTTATTGAATGTGGTTAGCCATGGTATTCCTTACGTAGCGCTGGTATGGATTTATGGTAAGAAAAAATACGGAACAGAATCAAAGTCGGGGTCATTCTTAAAATTGATCTTCAGTCAATACGGTTGGCTCCTTTTGATTGCGTTGCTGATACTGTTTGCTTTTATAGAAGAGGGGCTATGGGATGGTTTAGTTTGGAAAGAAAGAGCAACAGTGTTTCCTGTATTTCAATGGAATCTTCCGGCATTTTCCGATGCCACTTTACGATTGTTAATTCCGTTTCTTGCCGTTCCACAAATCACCCATTACATATTAGATGGTTTCATTTGGAGAATTCGGTCAGAAGAATTTAAATGGAAAAGTGAAACGGTAGAATCCACTGCAAATAATTAGAGCGATACGCCTCGCTTCCAAGGAATAAAGTCGTCTTGTAACAACAGAACCGCTTTGGGAATGACTTCACCGCTGGCAGCTTTAATGCAATATTCCAATATATCGGTCCCCATCTCTTCAATCGTTTTTTCTCCCGCCACAATTGGACCGCAATCAATATCAATTATATCTTTCATGCGGGTTGCCAATGGGGTATTGGTGGCAACTTTAATAGTAGGACAAACAGGGTTCCCGGTAGGGGTTCCCAAACCTGTTGTAAAAAGAATGAGTGTTGCGCCGCTTGCGGCTTTACCGGTTGTAGCTTCTACATCGTTGCCAGGTGTACAAACCAAACTTAATCCTGGTTTCGTTGCTGGCTCTGTATAATCCAAACAATCCGCTACCGGTGCTGTACCTCCTTTCTTTGCTGCTCCGGCGCTTTTGATTGCATCTGTAATCAATCCATCTTTAATATTTCCCGGTGATGGATTCATATGAAAACCCGAGCCCACACTTAAAGCTTGGTTATTGTAGGTGGTCATCAAATGAATGAACTTTTCTGCAACCTCTTTTGAAACAGATCGATCAATCAATTCTTGTTCTACACCACAGAGCTCTGGAAATTCTGCCAATAATACCTTTCCACCCAGCGCTACTACCATGTCTGCACAATAACCCACTGCCGGGTTTGCAGAAATACCACTAAAGCCATCACTCCCGCCACACTTTACTCCAATACAGAGATGCTCCAAACCCGCAGGTTTGCGTTCCTGTTGGTTGATCTCAACTAAACCTTCAAATGTTTTTCTGATTGCATCGGCAATCAATTGCTCTTCACTTTGGCTTTGTTGTTGTTCAAATATGTAAAGCGGTTTATTGAAATGAGGATTGCGGTCTTTTACTTGTTTTAAAAAGTGGTTGGTTTGCAAGTGCTGGCAACCCAGGCTCAAAACCGTAATGCCACCAACATTGGGATGGTCGGCATAAGCTGCCAAAAGGGACCCCAAAACTTCTGAGTCTTGGCGTGTACCGCCACAACCGCCTTGATGATTTAAAAATTTTATTCCGTCCACATTTTTAAATGGTCGGTTAACCGCAGGGGCGTCCGATGGTAACAAATTGAAGCTTGAAATATCTTCACCTTTCATATAAGCCTGCAGCAAATGATGGGTATACGACTTATACTTTCCTGTAACAGCATAACCCAATTCATTGTGAAGCGCTTCTTTTATCACGTCGAGATTTCGATTCTCGCAAAATACTGTTGGAATGAAAAGCCAGTAGTTGGCAGTTCCTACCCTGCCATCGGCGCGATGGTATCCACTAAAAGTTCTGTTTTTATAAGCGCTCACATCAGGACCCGTCCAGGTATAATTAGAACTTTTGTATTTGAATGGATCTGCCGCGTGCTTTAAGTTCTCAGTGGTCATCAATGAACCGCCTTTTACGGGCACCTGAATCTTTCCTACCAAAACCCCATACATATATACTGAATCGCCGGGGTTCATGTCTTCCTCATAAAACTTATGCTTGGGCTGTATCGCTTCTTGAATAAAGTATGTTTTACCCTCAAATTCAATGGTACTGCCTTTTTCAAGAGTACTGAGTGCAACAATAACATTGTCTTTAGGGTGAACTTTCAATACGCTCTTTTTCATATAACGTGCCCTTGCTGTTTATAGGTTGATGATTGCAACGAAAGGAAATGCTTTGCGCAATTTACAATTTAGTCTTTTCTTTTTCGAATGAAAATCTTGCAAAATTCAGGTCAGGAGCGAATTTTAGAAAATTAAAAAATTAAAAAGAAACGCCTGTTAGCTATAAAAGAATCTAATCATTTTAAAATTGCGATTGCCTCGGCAAGAATCACCGCCTAAACACCATTGGTGGGCAAAGAAGTCCATTCATCAGTCTAAACCCGAGTTTTCTTTCCAAATCGTCATTCTAATATCTTTTTTATTATTCCAGCACCGCTACAATTCTTGAAAACCAAACTATTGAACTTTATAAAAGCACTCATCCCCGCCCCCTCTTCTTTGCTTTTCATAATTACCGGCTATTGATCATTGTAAAAGACCTCTTTTATATACATCCAATCGTTGATCACTCATATCAAAAGTTCACAATTAATGATAGTTTATAAACACTGTTTATATATTATACTTAAATAACACTTTCAATAAACTTATATAGTTATCTTTAAATT
>DGDD01000269.1 GCA_002385265.1 Chitinophagaceae bacterium UBA3961 | reverse complement strand
TATTCAGTTGAGCTACGGCAACAAAAAGAAAAAGCCTCCAAACAAGTTGGAGGCTTTCGTGATCCCGTCAGGATTCAAACCTGAAACCTTCTGATCCGTAGTCAGATGCTCTATTCAGTTGAGCTACGGGACCTTTTCCCCTTTCGGGGGTGCAAATATAGGACTAATCCCCCGAAAAGAAAAAAATATTCATAAAAAAGTTCCTAGTAGTGCCATCTCACAAATGCTTCCATAGCAGCATATTGCGTCAATCCCAGCTTTCCATATAAATCAGCGGTTCCGGCGTTTCTTTCCTCAGCACGTTGCCAGAATTCTCTAGAGTCACTTCCTTGGAAGGGAACCATGTCTTTCTGAGATTGATGGATAAAGATTCCAAAACGTTTTTTCATCACTTGTTCCGGACTCATAGGAATGGCCATTTCAATTTCGCTGATGTCCCATTCTTGCCAAGCACCTTTGTAAAGCCATAACCAGCAGTCTTTGATCCACTCATCACCGGCTTCTTTTATTCGTCTCAATGCCTCAAGCACCACGTTGAAACAAACGATGTGCGTTCCATGGGGGTCTGCAAAGTCGCCGGCGCAATAAACCTGATGTGGTTTCAGCTTGCGGAGCAAGGCTACTGTAATCACCACATCTTCTTCTCCCATCGGGTTCTTTTCGATAGTGCCGGTTTCGTAGAAAGGAAGATTTTGATAGTGGATGTTCTCATCTTTGATGCCAACATAACGACAAGTGGCTTTCGCCTCACATCGTCTTATCAATCCTTTTACTGCTCTTATTTCCTTGGTATCTACTTCATTCGATTTTTTCTGTCTTAAATAACTTCTGGCTTCATCCAATATCTCTTTCGACTTGCTCGTATCCATTTTGAACATTTCTTCAAAACCAACGGCAAAATCCATAAAGCGGGTTACGAATTCATCAGTAACGGCAATATTTCCGCTGGTTTGATAAGCAACATGTACGTCATGTCCTTGGTCGTGCAATCTTTGGAATGTTCCTCCCATCGAAATGATATCATCATCGGGGTGAGGAGAGAAAATAACGCAAGTTTTTGGATAGGGTGTGCTGCGTTCAGGATGCTTTGGTAAATGAACATTGGGTTTACCACCGGGCCATCCTGTGATGCTGTCACGCATCATATAGTACACCTGCAAATTGATTTCGTAGGCATCACCTTTTTCAACCAATAAATCTCCCAAGCCATGGTCACGATAATCGTTGTTAGTGAGGTTTAATAATGGTTTACCGGTTTTCAAACTCAAATGAACAACCGCTTTGCGAATCATTTTCGGTGTCCATTCGCATTCTCCGGTTAACCAAGGCGATTTAAAACGGGTGAGTTCAGAAGCCGCCATTTCTTCTAAAACAAACACTGTATTATCGTGCTGTTGTAATAAAGATGCCGGGATGTGTTCAGTTACATGCCCTTCAACAGCATGCTGTACTACAGGGGCTTTACCTTGACCCCATGCCATCAGCATAATTTTTTTCGCTTGCATGATGGTTCGAATGCCCATGGTAATGGCCAATCGAGGTACTTGAGAAATATTCGCGAACTCATAAGAATTGGCTAATCGAGTAGAATTATCGAGTGTTACCAATCGAGTTCTAGAATTAATACTGGAACCTGGTTCATTGAAACCGATATGTCCATTATTGCCAATTCCAAGAATTTGAAGATCAATTCCCCCTGCTGCTTCAATCTCTGCCTCGTATTTTACACAGTATTCCTTAACGTCTTCTTTCTTTATTTCTCCGTTTGGAATATGAATGTTAGCCGGATCAATGTCTACATGATTGAAGAGGTTCACCTTCATAAATCGGTTGTAGCTTTGAAGCGCGTCATTGTCCAACGGATAATACTCATCCAAGTTAAAAGTGACAACGTTCTTAAAACTTAGACCTTCTTCTTTGTGGAGTCGAACTAATTCTGCATACAAGTATTTCGGAGAAGAACCGGTTGCTAGGCCTAACACACAAGTTTTGCCGGCTGCTTGTTTCTCTTTGATCAGCTTTGCAATTTCTTGAGCAATAAAAGCCGATCCTTCTTTAATAGACCCGTAAATTTTTACAGGTATCCGTTCAAATGAGTCAGTTAAATCAATGTCGAAGGTTGTTTTGGGCATATCGTTGACGTTTACTTAATGGTGAATCCCCAAGCAGGCTGGCCACTTGTGGCTTGTTGAATAGCAGCAGGAACTGTAATTACTAAATCTGTTCCTTTTTGTTCCCATTTCAAATTTTTGGGAGTCCCGAAGATAGCTATTTTTGAGCCTTTTTTGATGGAAAAATTCTTTAATATGACAGACGTAGGTAATTGGTTCGTTTTCTCATCCGCTAAATAGTAAGCATAGGTTGTGGAACCGTCTTTGCTTTGTGTAAAGAATACATTTTCGATCGAATAGGGGGCCATCGGTTTCGAATTGTAAATTCCCTCACTATTTACTTTCATCCATTTTCCGATATCTTCTAAACGTTTATACGCAATAGGATCAAAATCGCCGTCGGGGCCGGGGCCAATATTCAACAAAAAGTTACCACCTCTTGAAACAATTTTTACCAAAAGATGTACCAATTGACGAGAACTTTTGTATTCATCATTCGGCACAAAGCTCCAAGAATTACCCATGGTCATACAAGTTTCCCAAGGATAGTCGAGTGGTTTGTTAGGTACTTCTTGTTCAGGAGTGGTGTAGTTCTCATAAGGACCCGTTACGGTTCTATCAACAATAATCAAACCCGGTTGGTGCGATCTTGCCATAGTGGCAATTCTTGGCATGTTCAAGTCTTGATCGTCTTTGATGCCTTTCTGCCATTCAATGTTTCTATCAACAGTGCTTAAAGGTCTTACCCAACCACCATCTAACCAAAGAATGTCCATTTTACCGTAATCGCTCATCAATTCTTCAATTTGATTGTAAGTGAAGTCTTGAAATGCCTTCCAGCGTTCAGGGTATTTTTTGGGATCGTAGTTTACATTTCTGTCTTTAGGTGGAAAATAAGGCCACCAATAATTTTCATTGTGCCAGTCAGGTTTAGAAAAATAAGTTCCTGTAAAGAAACCTCGTTCTCTAAATGCATTGAAAACTTCTTTGGCAACATTACTTCGTGGGTTAGACGAAAATGGACTGCTTTTATCAGTTATTTTATAATTGGTTTGTTTAGTATCGAACATACAAAAGCCATCATGATGTTTTGTTGTGAACACCACGTATTTCATGCCTGCAGCTTTGGCCGCATCCGCCCATTTTTCAGGATTGAAATTTTTAGGATTGAATGTTTTTTGCAAGCCTTCGTAGGCGTTTTTATAATCAAACCAATTAGGAGCATAAGGGCCTCGGCGTACTGTCCAACCCTCATCTTCCGGGCATAAACTCCAACTTTCAACAATGCCCCACTGACTATAGGTACCCCAGTGCATAAAGAGACCAAATTTTAAATCCTGCCACTGAGATAACTTTCTTAATACGGCTGTATCGGTTGGCGCCACATAAGCGTGTTGCGCTTGTACAGAAATTGTGAGTGTAAATAAACTCAATAAGCTTGCAAAAATGATACGCATAGAGTTTGTATTTAAATAAAAGGAGTTCAAAAATACTTGAACTCCTTTTAAAACTTTCTGGATATGAATTAATAATTATTTTATTAAGGGAAGTACAATGGAGCTGCTATTGGCTGCATCATGATGTATTCGGATGGTTGCTTTTTGAAAGTCGCTTGGCTGAGCTTCGTAAATATTTACAAATTTCTGCGGATTACGATCGGCCAAAGGAAACCAACTGCTTTGAATTTGAATCATGAAGCGATGACCTTTTTTGAAAGTATGAGCAATATCGGGCAATTCAAATTTCACTCTCTCTACTTTTCCGGGTTTGAATGGAACCGGTGTTTCAAAACTATTGCGAAATTTCCCGCGCATGATTTCTCCTCTTACTAACATTTGATAGCCCGTCATGGGGTAATCACCTTCAGCATTTCTTCCGGATACCACTTTTTTTCCCTCGTAGCTAAAATCATCGGGAAATACATCGATCACTTTTACTACAAAATCGGCATCGGTGGTTGAAATACTGGTCAATAGATCAGCAATTACCGTTCCTGCAACGGTCATGTCCTCAGTTAAAACGGGAGTTTGAAAGCTGAGCACATCGGTTCTTCTATAGGCAAATCGTTGATCATCGGTCATGTATTGTCGGGTTCTATCTAAGTGAACATCTTCTGTATAAGGTACGGGTCTGTTTGGGTCACTTACGTACTCAGTGAATGAATTCGTTCCACTTGGTTTTTCTGAACTCAATCCGCCATTTGCTTGAAGATAAAAAGCCTGTTCTTGTTTTTCAGCAGGAGGCCACTGGTTGAATTCTTTCCATTGATTAGTACCCGTAAAAAAAATCGTTGCTTCAGCCTGTTTCGAGATGTCTCCTTTTCCTTTTAAATGGTAGTTGAAATATGGAATTTCAATATGGTTTTGATACCATTCAGCAGTATTTGAACCAAATTCTACATTTCCTAGAGAACTACCATCCCTAGAAGCCCATTGCCCATGGTACCAAGGACCCATCACCAACTTATTATCATTCTTTGCTTTTTTCTCAAAAGCCTCATACATGCGCCAAGCACCGAAACAGTCTTCAGCATCGAACAAACCACCTACTACCATGGTAGCTGTTGAATTGGAAACCTGATCTGCAAAGTTCCTTGGGTTTCGAGCTTTCCAGAAAGCATCATAGGTAGGATGAGTATACAGATCTTTCCAAAATGCAATACTATCACCCATAAGTGTTGCTAAGTTTTTCAAAGTACCAACGTTCAGATAAAATTGATATGCATCTTTTGTAGGAAATTGAAAGCTTGAGGGGCCAACAGTGGTTGGTTTAGGGCGAGGCTTGCCGAATCCTGAATAGAAAGCAAATCCGTCCATTGGAAAGAATGCACCATTGTGGTGAAAATCATCACCAATAAACCAATCGGTTACCGGAGCTTGCGGACTTACCGCTTTCAATGCAGGATGTTTACTAAGTGCAGCCATCGTTGAATAAAACCCGGGATAAGAAATGCCAAATATTCCAACGCGCTCATTGTTATTAGGAATATTTTTGATCAACCAATCAATGGCATCATAGGTATCACTGGCTTCATCCGTTTCATTGGTTCCATTTTTGGCAGGATTGAAAGGACGAACATCCACAAAGTTTCCTTCACTCATCCATCGCCCCCTTACGTCTTGTAATACAATTATGTAACCCTCTCTCATGTAATACCGCCAATGATTGTTCCAGAACGGCCGCCAATTGTTTTCGCCATAAGGAGCGCAAGAATAAGGTGTTCTGCTCATCAAAATCGGGTGCTTTTCAGTTGCGTCCTTAGGTATATATACCGACGTGAACAACTTCACCCCATCTCTCATTGGGATATAGAGTTCTTTCTTGATATAGTTGTCTCTTATCCATGCCGAATCTTGTGAGTTTTGAGCCAATAGTGAAAGCCCACAAGCAAGGCCAATCAATAGACTGAGTATTTTTTTCATTTTTCTAATATTTCAGCTTTAAATTTACTGCATTACTAAGTCAAGAAAATAACTAGTTATGAACCGAGGTGTGGAAACCATGCAATCGTTTTACGAAGCATTTCAAAAGAAAGATATCAAAGCGATGCAAGCTTTGTACAGTGACTCCATTGTGTTTTCAGATCCAGCATTTGGACTCCTCGAAGGAAATGAAGTGAAAGCCATGTGGGCGATGTTATTGGAATCAGGTAAAGATTTGAAAATAGAATTTCGAAATATTAAGGCCGTAGATGAAGAATATGTAACAGGTGAGTGGACTGCTTACTATACGTTCTCTAAAACAGGTAACAAGGTTGTAAATCATATCAAATCATTCATGCGAGTTCATGAAGGAAAAATAATTGAACATTCTGATGCGTTCCGATTAAGCACATGGGCCGCACAAGCCCTCGGTTTCAAAGGTTGGTTGTTTGGCTGGACAAACTTCCTAAAACGCTCGGTTCAAAAGCAAGCCCGACAATCGTTACAGCGATACATGGAGAAAAATAATTTATAAGAAAAGGCCGCCTCATTATGAGGCGGCTTTTCTTTAGTCTTCTAAGACCCCGAATTTCCCGGCATTTACATCCTTGAATGCTTGTTCCAATTCATCCCAGGTATTCATTACAAAAGGACCATATTGAGCAATAGGTTCATTGATGGGTTCTCCGGAGAGAATGAGCACCACTGCATTTGACAAAGCTTTTAATTCAATGTTGGTTCCATCGTTGTCAAACAGTACAAAATGATCCGTTGAAACTTTAGTTCCTTGAACTTCTATTTCACCTTCCACTACTAAAAAGCCGGTATTGAAATGTTGAGGTAGCTCAAAGTTTACGGTTGTTTGTTCTTTTAATCTTGCATTGAATACATTCATTGGTGTGAAGGTAAATGCAGCCCCCTTAGTTCCTTTGAATTCACCTGCAATCAACTCCATAACGCTGCCTTGATCGTCTAATTTTACTGAAGGAATCGATGCTTTGGTAAGTTCTTGATATTTAGGAGCGCTCATTTTGTCTTTTGCAGGAAGATTTACCCAAAGCTGTACCATTTGAAAAGGACCACCTTGTTGTGAATAGGTTTTCTCATGATATTCTTTGTGTAGCAAACCACTGGCAGCTGTCATCCACTGAACATCGCCTTCGCCAATTACGCCGCTGTTGCCTGCACTATCGTGGTGTGCAATTCGTCCATGATAGGCAATGGTCACTGTTTCGAAACCACGATGAGGATGTACTCCTACACCGCGTGGTGTTTCGGAGGCACTAAAGTCGATTTTGGAATTGTAGTCCATCAATAAAAATGGACTCATTCGCTTTTTATCGATGTAGTTGTTCGGAAAAAAGTTGTGTACTCTAAAACCGTCGCCCACCATATGTGGAGGGGGAGGGGTCAATATTAATTGAATAGATCTCATGGTATTAATTTTTGAATGTTGGAATCAATTCGGGATGCAGGCTTTCTGCCAACCACAAAAATTCCTGTGTAAAATTATGAATTGCGTTTTCAAAACTAGGTTCTGTCAATTCTCCGCTTTCATTGAACTTTTTATCAACCTGCGGAACAATCAACATGTAGGGTGATGCTATTCCAAACAATGCCGGTACCAATTGAAGCAATTGTTGAGAAGCTCGAATGCCTCCCATGGCTCCGGGTGAAGCGGTAACAATTCCAAAGGCCTTATGATGTTGTTTTGGGAAATGATCCAACAAGTTCTTCATCGCTGGAGAATAACTTCCATTGTATTCCGGAGTTACCAAAATAAAGGCGTCGGTCGCAAACATGATGCTTGCTAAAGTTCGAAAAGAAGCGGGGGTCTTTTCAACGCTCGAAAAAACGGCTTCTACCGGTGGCAGCGGATAATCTCTTACTTCAATCATATTAACTGTATGATTAGTAGTGTTTTGTAAAAGATTTTGCAAATAAATGGCCACCCTTTTTGTGATGCTTTTTTCTCTTGGGCTGCCTGATATAATGGTTATGTTCATATATTAATGTTTAAACATCAAAATTAAACGATTCACTTGGTTTTTCCCATTATCCTATGTTAAGAAAGCGCCAATCTTACTTCGGAGGGGAGTTGATAACGTTAAAGAATAAACGAATAATCTTTTCTTCTTTGTCATTTTTACTGAACAAATGATCAATGAATAAGTTAACTTCGACAGCGATAAAATTTCACTTATGTTCAACAGGAGAAAATTTGTAGAAGCCTCATTTTTAAGTTCTTTAGGAACTTTTATCAATCCGTTCAAAACTTCTTCAGAAGAGGAGTTTATTCCACCTGTTCTTGGAAAGCCGGTGGTATTGTCTACTTGGGATACAGGAATTGCAGCCAACAAAGGTGCATGGGAAGTATTGGGCAAAGGTGGGAGAGCGCTCGATGCCGTAGAAGCAGGTGTGATGGTTACAGAGTCTTCTCAAAACTGTTGTGTAGGATTGGGAGCGAATCCTGATAGGGATGGATTTGTTACCCTAGATGCTTGTATTATGGATGAATTTTCAAATTGTGGCAGTGTAGCCTTTCTTGAACGAATCAAACATCCAATTTCTGTAGCCCGCAGAGTGATGGAAAAAACGCCCCACGTAATGTTGGTAGGTTCGGGTGCGCAACAATTTGCAGTAGCGGAAGGCTTTCCACTTGAAAAGCAAGAACTGAGCCCGGAAGCCAAACAAGCATACGAAAACTGGCTCAAAAAATCGGAATACAAACCCGTTGTAAACATTGAAAATACAAAATCACACGGACCTTTTGCACCTCAATACTTAGAAAACGGAGAATTGAACCACGACACAATCGGTATGATTGCCATGGACGCGAAAGGCAATTTAAGTGGCAGCTGCACTACCAGTGGAATGGGCTTCAAAATGAGAGGTCGTTTGGGCGATTCACCCATTATTGGTGCCGGTTTGTTTGTAGACAATGAAATAGGTGCTGCAACAGCTACCGGCCAAGGTGAAGATGTTATTCGAATTGCGGGATCACATACGGTTGTTGAATTGATGCGTCAGGGATTGTCGCCAGAACAAGCTTGTAAAAAGGCAGTGGAACGTATTCTCCGAATCAAGAAGGATAAAGCAAAAGAAATCCAAATTGGATTCATCGCTATCAAAAAGAACGGAGAGTACGGCGGTTATGCTTTGCAAAAGGGTTTTTCTTTTGCGGTTAAAACTGGAAATGTAGAGAAATTAGTACAAGCAAAAAGTTTGATTTAATATGTTAGGACTTGAGATTTGTGCCTTTAGTGTATCCTCCTGCGTTATTGCGCAAGAGCAAGGCGCTGTTCGTGCCGAATTATGCGATAATCCTGTAGACGGTGGTACAACGCCTTCGTATGGGGCCATTAAGAAAGCTCGAGACTTGGTTTCCATCCAATTGTTCCCGATTATTCGACCTCGTGGGGGAAATTATTTCTATTCTGAAATAGAATTTGAAATGATGAAGGCCGATATTTTAATGTGCAAAGATCTTGGCTGTGATGGTATTTCAGTGGGTGTGCAAACACAGTCGGGTGCTATAGATTCCGAGCGTATGAAACGAATTGTAGAGTGGGCTTACCCCATGGGTGTTACTTGTAATCGTGTTTTTGATGCTGCCCCCAACATGCAGGAAGCGTTGGAGTCCATAATCAATTGTGGATGCGAACGGGTTTTAACCAGTGGTCAAATGAGCGCTGCCCCCGATGCCATTTCAATTCTAAGTGATCTAGTAAAGCAAGCCGACGGGCGCATCAGTATCATGCCCGGAGCCGGTGTACGTTCCTCGAATATTGCAGCACTGGCATCAACAGGTGCAACCGAATTCCACACATCTGCAAGGAAGGTGATTCCTAACAATGTGGCTCATCAGAATCCAAATATTTTGGATATTGGTACGGTGGTAGAAACCGATGCAGAAGAAGTTGCCAAGATTATATCCATTCTAAAATCGTTATAAAAAAAAGGATCGGTATTATCCGATCCTTTTCTCTTTTATTGTTTCCGTTTTACTTCGGTTGATTACCGCCACCTTTTTTACCAGGCGGTGGAGGAGGTGTTGCAGGCTTTGCAGGTGGAGTTACCTGATTCTTAGGATTGGTGGCTTCTTGTAAAATCTTTTGTTCATCTAGTGACTGCTTTGAATCCACCGGGATGTCTTGTGCATCAGGTGTACCTAAATAAGGATCTGCCGTGCCATTGTCGATGCTGTCGGTCGGGATCGGTTCATCACGGAATTCAAAACTACGATCTCTCAAACCTTCAGGTACCAAGAACTTAGCATTTCTATCGAAGGCAAGTGTATTATCAGCAAATACTTTTTGGAAGAAGTATTCCCAAATTGGCATAGCCGCTTTACCACCATATCCTAATCCACTTTCCAAACGAATAAAACGATTGTCGCAACCGATCCAAACGCCTCCTAATAACTGTGGTGTAAATCCAATAAACCAACCATCGGAGTTGTCGTTGGTAGTACCGGTTTTACCGCCCATTTCGGCTACGCCCAAGCGAGAACGCAAACCTCCTGCTGTACCATAATCAACTACGCCTTGCATCATTCTGCTCATGGTATAGGCAGTATTCTGACTCAACACTTCTTTGCGTTCCGGTTCGAAACGAGCGAGTACATTGCCATCCTTATCTTCAATTCTTGTTATATACATTGGCTTGGTACTGTAGCCTCCTGTTGGAAACATGGTATATCCCCAAAGCATCTCAAAAAGCGATAAGTCACATGAGCCCAAACTAATGGAAGGGTAGGGTGGAACTTTGGTAGGTATATTGATCTCTCCCAAGAAATCAGCAAAACGTTTTGGAGAGGTTTGTTTAATTAAATAGGCGGCAACTTCATTTACAGAAAAAGCCAAACCTGATGCCATAGTGCGAGTTCCCGTTCTTCCGGTATTTCTTGCAGGCACATAACCTGATCCGGGGAAGTACTGTTGTGTAGCTTCACATTCTGTTTCAGGAGTAAAACCGTATTCCTCCATAGCCAAAGCATACAAGAATGGTTTGATCGAAGAACCCACTTGACGTTTGGTCTTTAGATTTACGTGATCGTATTTATAGTTTTTGAAGTCAATACCGCCAACCCATGCTTTCACTTGTCCGGTCATTGGATCCATTACCATAAAACCGGTTTGAAGCATTTCTCTATGATACTTAATAGAATCATAGGGAGTCATTACAGTATCTTTCTGCCTTTGTGGATTCCAGGCAAACACTTTCATTTTTGTCTTTTCATAGAAGGTTTTTTTAATTTCCTCCTCCGGCATCTCATCTTCTTTTAAGTTCTTCCAACGCTCGCTCTGCTTCATTTCATTGAGTAATATATTCTCATGATCCTTCCAAACCGCATCGGTTTTTACACTCTGTTGTTGACTTAATACTCTCTGTAGTACCGGCATGTGTTTAGCAACTGCTTCCTCCGCATACAACTGCATTCTCGGATTGATGCTTGTGTAGATTCTTAAGCCATCAGAATAGAGGTCGTAATTATCTCCATCCGATTTTTTGTGTTCTTTGCACCATTTCTTAAGCTCATCTCTTATTACGTCAAGAAAATAAGGAGCAATACCATTGTTCTCATCCAGCTTTTTGAAGTTGAGCTTAATGGGCTTTACTTTCAAATTAGCATAGGACGCTTCGCTCAGATAGTTGTTTTTGACCATTTGATTGAGCACCACATTTCTTCTGTCGAAAGCTGCCTTATAATTTTTATTAGGATTGTAAAGTGTATTTCCCTTTAGCATTCCTACTAATACAGCTGCTTCTTCTACAGTCAATCGATCCGGTTCTTTTTGGAAGAAAGTTCTTGCAGCGTTTCGGATACCATAGGTGTTTTCTCCGAACGGTACCGTATTTAAATACAGAGCAAGTATCTCTTGCTTCGTGAAGTTCCTTTCAAGTTTTACGGCAATGATCCATTCTTTGAACTTTTCAATAACACGAAGTACAAAGTTTTTTGAACCCTGATCTAACATGTTCTTGGCCAATTGCTGAGAAATGGTACTGGCACCTCCATCTCTTCCCAATCGAACCACAGCTCTTATCAAACTCTTTCCATCAATTCCTGAGTGATCATAAAAACGTTCATCTTCTGTTGCAACCAATGCATCCACTACATACTTTGAAATGTCTCGGTAACCAACATTGCTCCGATTGCCTCTTTCTCTATAATATTTACCTAATGGTGTGCCATCATCGCCTAATACTTCGGAAGCCAATACAATTGATGGATTTTCCAACTCAGCAAGAGAGGGCATTTTCCCAAACAAACCAAAGTTGATAAGAATAAGAAGCAAAATGAATGCTCCTAATCCGTAAAAGAAGATTTTCCAGAATATTTTGACAGCTTTCGACATAGTAAAAGTGTAATCGTCCTTAGTAATTAAAACGGTGGTAAGGTACCACAAAAATCATGCTTGAAAAAGCATTTTAAGTCATTTTAACAGCCTGATTACCACTAAAACTTACCCGGATAGGTAGTTTTTAAGAAAGAAAGGAATGGATTTAAGTCCTTGGTCTTCTGAAGCGTTTCTTGTTGGGCGGCATTGATAATCCCAAATTGGTACTTATTTGCTGCGAGCCAGGGAATGATTTGAGTGGAAGAAAGTTTCTTTATTTGTTCTATATAATCCAACGCCTCTGTGCTGTTGGCAAATCCTGAAATACTCACCAATTTAAGGTCGTCGGTTATAGGAACTACGGTAGTTTCCAATGGCTTTGAGGCAAATTGCTGCTTGTTGAAGCGGTTATAGGCATTCTTCGCTTCGTTTATAAAGGAAATATCCACTTGATTCATGATCAAAATGGCTTGATGTGTTGCCGTAAGATCAGCCAAATATAAAGGAGTAGGTGGGGCTGCCGGTGCGCTTGGACTTGGTTTCACAACAGTAGTTACAGTATCCTTTTTGGGCGGATTGGTCTTAACTATTACAGGTTTGGTGAATGAAGTGGTTACAGAATCATTTTTCTGAACCGAAGGCTTTTGTGGTTTTTCTTTCGATGCTGCCGGTGCAGTTGTTTCCACCTTCGTTACAACAGTATCTGAAGGCGATTCAATTTTCAAATTGGTCAAATAGGCTTCAATTTCCTTTCTTCTACCTAAGACATCAATCATGTTAGCCGCTTTTTCAGCGAGTACTGTGCCCGGAAATAAGTTGGCGATATTATTCAATACTTGTTTCGCAGAATCATCTTTTCTTTCCCTGATGTAATACAGGGCTTCAATATAGAGAAGTTGAGGAGTCCAATAACTGTTCGCAAACTTTGAATCTGCAGCCTTTTTCTCT
This sequence comes from Chitinophagaceae bacterium UBA3961, assembly GCA_002385265.1. GTDB lineage: Bacteria > Bacteroidota > Bacteroidia > Chitinophagales > Chitinophagaceae > Endoryza > Endoryza foliicola. Next base: position 9,164 of record DGDD01000269.1, on the reverse strand, counting down.
TGAACAGCCTCATTGAATTTTCCGGATATAAACAAATTATAAATTTCTTCATATTTCTTTGTAACAGCCGGATCGCCTGTTTTTGGCTGTGGGGCCTTTTTCATTGCAATTACCTTCTGTCCGAAGAAAGAGTCTTTATAGTCAGTTTCTAAAATCTTTCTGATCAGTTCAGCACGATCTCCTTTGCCTGCTTTTCTATAAGCCAAATACAGATAATAGATGGCTTCCTCACGTCTTGAACTGTTAGGGTATCGTCCCAAATGCGTTTCCAATTCCCGAATGGCTGCATCGGCATCATTGAGTTGCTCTAAACAAGTTTTTCCAATGTTAACTTGGGCATTCATAATGCTGTCGTTCGAAATAGCAAGCTTTTCCGGAGTTAAAGGAAGATTGCTCATCAAGCCCTCAAATGTCAATACACTTAGGCCATTGTCGTCTGCAGCCACTCCTTTGTTTCGATTGGCATCGTCGGCCTGCTGTTGTGCTCTTGCTTGAGCAACCGCTTCTGCTCTTCTCCAATTGTCAACATTTGGTCGGTTGCCCCATTTGCTTCTAAAGTCAGTGTAGCCCCTCGTTTTAAGATTATTATTATAGAAGTACCATTCGCCCTTTGAATTATCGAATAAATCAACAGGAGCCGTATTTTGAGCAGCCGGATTATTGGTACCGGTTGTCAACGGTTCTTCTTCTTGAAGTCCTTGAGCCTTTCTAAGTTTTCTTAATAACTTCTTTACATATTGCTCTCTTTCTTGAACAGTGAGTGCAGCAATTTTTTGCAAACTATCCTGTCTGTCGACAACGTTCGATTCTTGAGCAACAAGTGCCAGAACTTGTTTGGTTTCTTCGAATTGACTAAGATTGGGAACCACTTCAGTTTGTTGAACGCTATCGTAAAGTCGCTTGGCTTCTCTATAATTCCCTTTGTTAAAGGCTAGTTTTCCGTAAAGATAGAAGGATCTTGATTTTTGTAAGGGATCAACACTTAACTCGCCTGCCGCGTTCACCGACTTATTCAGGTACACAATGGCCATGCTATCGTTGCCTTTTTCCAACTCCATTTGTGCAGCTGAATAGTAGAGAATGTCGCGGTAACTTTCATTACGATCTTTTCTAGCCATCGATACCAGATCTGCAATGTTTTTGTCTATAGCAGCATCATCTAGTTTATTTGATCGAATGGAATTCAAACGCGCATATACTTCCAGTACCGGATTGAGCGTGTGTTTAACTGCTAAACCAAAGTATTCACTTGCTTTGGCCGATTGGTTAGAACGTTCGTAAAGTTGACCAATTAAATATTCTCTTCTTGCCTGTTCTTCCTTACTATCGGTGGCTGCAATTGCTTTTACAAGTTCATCTGCTGCCTGCCCGTATTGAGCCTGTTGGTAGTGCCACAAAGCCTGCATCTCGGCCAGTTCCGGCTTCAGGCGTTCCGGGAAAAGGCGATCATTCTTCAAGGATTCTAGTAAAGCGGCAGCTTCTCCATATTGCTCAGAATAGATGTAGGTTTTAATCAACCATAAAATAGCATCGTTTCTGCTAGGAGGTATGTTTTTTATGTAGCGTTTTTTCTCTTTTGTTGAAATACTAGGTGGCCCATCGTCCTCATTGGCGTTACTGGCAATGTATTTGTCATACCCATCTTTTTCTTTTGGAGCAAACGCATAATTGATGTAGCGAAAAGTAATGGAGGCAGTATCGATTTGATTTTTATAAAACTGAGCTCGACCCATTAGGAAATACATATTGTCGATCCAATCATTTCTTAAGTCATGGATCAGGATGGCAGCATTGGCTTTGTAAATCACAGAGTCTAGTTCTAAACTGTCTCTCTGGGTTTGTTCTAAGCTGAAATTGTAAAAGGAGAGGAGTTGAGTATAGTCGTCTTTATGAGCTTGTTTGGCTCTTGCGATGATTTCCTTTAGTTTTTCGTTTGCGTTGAAATGCCAGTTAAAACGAGTTACGGTATTTTGGATAGCCCTGCGAGTTGCCTTGAATTTCTTTTCTTCCGATTTTTCATACCCTAGTTTCTTGTTTTCCAGTTGCTTGGGTTTCTTTACCTCTACCGCCAATGCAGGGGCAAGTTGGGCAGTAGCAGAACTGAACCAACCAAGCAGTAGAACGCCTAGTAATAAAACAATACGGGTCAACAAATCAACAATTTATGGGACGCAAACTAATTGGTTATTAACTGATTTTCAAGAAAAATATTATAAAATACCCTTAATAAATTTACCCAAAAAATCGGGCCAATTTGGCTATCTTTATTAAAATCTGATTCCATTATGGCCTTTTTAGACGGCAATACCACCCTCAAGCGCCTGCGAAACCGATACCGGTTGGTGGTTATGAACGATGATACGTATGAGGAAGTAGTTACATTTAAGTTATCCAGATTAAGCGTTTATGTGGGTCTTAGCACCATTTTTGTACTGTTAACGGGGTTGACCGTAGCCCTGATCATGTTTACCCCCCTGAAAATGTATATTCCGGGGTATGGAGACGTGAACGCTACCAAAGAATTGAGGGAATTGAAGATCCGGACCGACTCATTGGAAACAGCAATGAAGTATAAGGATCAATACTTAGTGCAGCTAAAAAAAGTGCTTCAGGGCGAAGGAACGGAAAAATTAGATACTACGTTACTAGATATTCCCGTTCCTGAGAATGTAGATGACTAATAAAACGCCATACTATGTTTAACCAAAAGTCCAAATCCGATTCAAGTTCAGAACCTACTTCCGGTTCTACCAGTGCCACCATCATTGCAAGCGGTACCACACTTAAAGGTGATATCACCAGCGCCGGAGACATCAGAATTGATGGAACCCTTCAAGGAAACATCGTTTGTAATGCCAAGGTTGTAATTGGCGCCAACGGAGTGGTTGAAGGCGATATCAAAGGCAATCAGTCTGATATCATGGGTAAAGTAAAAGGTACCATTTCTGTTAAAGACCTTCTCCAACTAAAAGGAAATTGCATGGTGACCGGAAATATTTACGCCGGAAAACTGCAAATTGAGCCAACAGCCCAATTCAATGGTCAGTGTCACATGAATGAGAGCTCGACCTCAAAAACAGAGGCCATCAGCAACAAGAAGATCGAAAGTCAGGCAGCAGCCTAAAATGATACAATTATCAACAGTTTCGCCCGAAGGTAGTACCTTTGGGCTTTATTATTTAGATATGACTCAACCGGTTAGTTCCAAGCCCAAAGCAACAAAGTTTTTCCTCCCAATAGTGTTCATTTTTTCGATCATTAACCTTTTAATTCGATTTACTCCTGCGTTTCAGGAACGATTTCATATGAATCAAATGGTACTCTATATTGGTAATTTGATCTTGTTCATTGCAACTGCCCTTGCCTTTATTTTTTACTTTCAGTCGGTTCAAAGTCAGAAGCCTTTTCAGTTTATCACAAAAGTCTATCTCGGGATGCTGATCAAAATGTTGATCTGCTTATTTAGTTCCTTTATTTATATTTATGCAGCCGGTAAAAAAAATGCAGATAAAGCAGGTATCATCGCTTGTATGATTTTCTATTTGGTATATACAGTAGTAGAATTGATGAGTGTGATGCGTGCCAATAAGAAGTCTCAACATGCCTAAACAAGAAGCTCCCTTAGAATATTTAAGCAGATATATTCCTCGGCCAGCCGTTCCTCGGATTCTGGAATACTTGAATTTTTATAAAGTACACCTTACAATTACGAGAGACCGAAAATCGGTATTGGGCGATTACAGGCATGCAGGTCGCGGCGAAGCCCATCGCATTAGCGTAAACAGCACCTTGAATCAATTTGCGTTTCTAATTACACTTGTTCACGAACTCGCTCATTTGGTTACGTTTGCTCAATTTGGCCACCGAGTGGCAGCGCACGGAAAAGAATGGAAGCAAGTATACGCTCAATTGTTGAGTGATTTTCTGAACAAAGACATCTTCCCAACGGATATAGAACAATCTCTCAAAGACTCACTGCATAATTTGCCCGCTAGCAGTTGTTCAAATGAAGATCTAATGCGCATTTTACGCAATTACGATGAAAAAGAACCAGGGATGGTTTTGGTAGAAGAAGTACCGCTTGGTGGAATCTTTAAACTGGATAATGGTTCAGTATTTAGAAAAGGTCATCAATTGCGAAAACGAATTCAATGCCAAGATATTCATACCAAGAAATGGTACCTTTTCAATCCAATCTATGAAGTGAAGTTGCTGGAACTAAATTCATAATTGCTTTAACATCCAGATGGTACATCCATCATGTCCGGTATTACCTAATGCTGCAGGCAAATGTTGGTACCCCATTTTAACATACATACCAATTGCGGTTGATAGCTCCGGCATTGTTTCGAGATAAATTTGTTTATAGCCAAACTCTTTAGCCCAGTCCATGCTCTTTTGCATCAAAGCCTTTCCGACACCCTTTCCTCTTGCAGCACCATTCAGATAGAATTTTACAAGTTCACAAGTGTCAGCTGGAAGTCCATCACTAGGAAAAATTCCGCATCCTCCGAACAGAGTCCCTTCTTCTTCCACAACAAAATAGATGCTTCCCTCTTTTTTGAAAAGGTTGAATAGATCGTCGGTGGTTGGGTCATAATAAACAGTGCCGGGGTGCGCTGCTCCAAATTCAAGCAAGGTTGCTCTAATGATTGCAGCGATGGCCTTATTGTCCTTTTCTTCCAGCAGTCTAATTGTCATGTTACAAAATTACAAAACGCTGCTTATATCGCCTGATGATTGAATGGCTGAATGACCATTTCACTTACCACGCCACTAATGGGCTGCTGACATAAAAACCAAATCGCCTTTGCAGCTTCTTCTGCAACAATCATTTTATCTTTTTGGACGCGCAAATCAATTGTATCCCAAAAATGAGTATCAACTCCACCTAAAAACAATTGCGTGATTCGAATATCAGTCCGTTTCAATTCTTCTCTTAAACTTTTCATCATTCCATTTAGCCCATACTTTGAAGCACTATAGGCCATAGCTCCGGCCATGGGTGTTTTACCCAACACCCCTGGAATATTTATTATTAAACCGGTTTTGCGCTCCTTCATAGCGCCTATAAAAAACTTGATGAGTTGGAAAGGGCCAATTAGATTTACCTGCAAGCTTCTTTTTAAATCCTCTACACTTAAGGTTTCAATGGGTTTAATGATCCCTATACCGGCAGCATTGATCAAAATATCGGGGGCTCCACCTATTGTAGCTAAAACTTCGCTAGAAATGGATTGAACTTGGTGTTCATTTTCTAGATCCAACAAGAATCCTCTAGAAGTAGGTATCTGATGTTCATTGAGTATACTTTGCAAACGATCTGAATGTCGGCTGGTAACAAATACCTGAGCGCCACTACTTACTAGTAATTTTGTAACAGCAGCACCAATAGTGCCAGTAGCGCCTATAATGAGAACTTTTTTGTCTTTGATCTTTTCCATATTTCTGATGTTCCCTCTACAACAAAACAGAAATATAAAAGTTCGAATTCGCTAGTCGTAAGATTCCATACCCTCTACCAAGCTGCTATAATCTACCAGCAATTCTTCTCCCGCTTCAATGTCGCGAAGTGCTTCAAAATTGTTTCCGTCTTCAATCGAAATTACATTGGGAGTCCGGGAATGATTGAGATAGTTCACCATATCCATTACTTTGAATCCATAATCGGGTACATAATAATGGTCATTATCGAATAAACAATAGGTTTCAATCAAGTTTTTTGAATGTTCAGGAAGCGCTTCTACTTCAGAAATTTCCAATTGAATCCATTCTCCAACACCGCTTGAAAATATGTTTTTGGTTCCTTTGGGAATGGGGCACAGAGCAAAAACGCCTATTCCGTGAATGGGAGATGGTTTCAACGTAATAAAAGTGCTATTTCTCAATTCCGATAGTAGGGCCTCTTTGGTCATGGGGGAGTTTTGGTAAAAATAAGAAAACTCCCTTTTTTTCATCTAATCTATTCATCCTTGATTCACTACATTCATAAAGATTCAAAAACGACTTCTATTTGAATCAGTATTTTTACATCCGTGAAAAAAATAAATCTAACTGCTTGTCTCTTACTCTTGAGCCTTTTCACATTAGCTCAAAAGAAGAACGAACAATACCAGCTTTCTATAAAAAGATCATCAGATAAAATTGAGGTGGATGGTCAAATGACTGAACAGTCTTGGCTTCAAGCGGATATCGCCACGGATTTTTTTATGGTGCTTCCAATGGACACAAGTAAGGCCAAGGTCAAAACAGAAGTTCGGATGGCTTACGACGACCAGTTTATTTATATTCTTGCTATTTGCTTTCATCAGCCTGCTCAATCATTTATGGTCGAAAGTTTGAAGAGAGATTTTGTATTCGGGAAGAACGATAATTTCATTTTTTTCATGGATCCGTTCGACGATCTCACCAATGGCTACTCATTTGGAGCAAACGCGGCAGGAGCCCAGTGGGATGGAACCATGTATGAAGGCGGTAAGGTAGATTTAAGTTGGGACAACAAATGGGAATCTGTTGTAAAGAACTATCATGACCGATGGATTTTTGAAGCCAGAATCCCTTTTAAATCGATTCGATACAAACAAGGAATTACCAAGTGGGGGATCAATTTCAGTCGATTAGACATCCAGAAGGCCGAAAAATCGAGCTGGACCCCAATTCCAAGACAATTTCCTACAGCGTCTTTGGCTTATACCGGATCCCTTAATTGGGATCAAGCACCTCCGGTTTCAAAATCAAACCTCAGCTTTATTCCCTATTTCCTCGGAGGCGTTTCAAAAAATTACGAGGCACAAACCAAGCCGGACGTAAAAAAGCAAATTGGCCTCGATGCAAAAATTGCCGTTTCTTCTTCCATGAATTTGGATATTACGGTGAATCCTGATTTTTCTCAGGTAGAAGTAGATAGGCAGGTTACAAACCTCGATCGCTTTGAATTGTTTTTCCCCGAGCGACGTCAATTTTTCTTAGAAAACGGAGATCATTTTTCAAACTTTGGGTACACCAATATTCGACCATTTTTTTCTCGACGAATAGGATTGAATGTTCCCATCAACGCCGGTGTTCGGTTGAGCGGAAAACTCAACAAAGATTGGCGTTTAGGGTTTATGAATATGCAAACCGGCAAAGTTTCAAAAGACGCACTGCCGGCGCAAAACTTCACTGTACTGGCATTGCAACGACGTTTGTTCGCGCGCTCGAATCTGGGTATTATGGCTATCAATAAAGAGAGTTTGAATTATGAGCACCCCGATACCACCAAAACCATCTACAATAAATTCAATCGAACTTTCGGTTGGGAATACAACCTTGCTTCCAAATCGAATGCTTGGACCGGAAAGGCATTCATGCTAAAAACATTTAGCCCGGGAAATCCCACAGCCAGTTGGGCGCATGCTGCCAATTTGCAATATGCAAGTAGGAAATGGACTGTTTCAGGGCAATATGAATTTGTTGGGAAGAACTTCAATGCTGAAGTAGGGTATGTTCCTAGAAAAGATTATTGGAAAACAACTGCCAGCATTACTCGACTCTTTTTTCCAAAAAAAGGCCCTGTTGTGAGCCATGGTTTTAAACTTAGCTCCTTTTACATCTTCAACTCGAAATGGCAACAAACGGACAATGAAACCTTCTTAGCCTACACCATGAGTTACCGCAATCAAACAAGTTTCACAACTTGGGTTGCAACAGATTTTGTAGAGCTATTACAAGGCTTCGATCCTACCAATTCTGGGAAAGATACCTTGGCTCGCGGAACGAGACATGGGTGGCGCGCATTCGGAACAGAGTTTATCTCAAAACCACAAAGCCGATTTACATACGGATTCTCTACACGTTATGGAGGGTATTTTGCCAACGGAACTCGATTGAACATTACAACCGACCTAGGCTATCGATTTCAACCTTATGTAAACATAGCGCTCAGTTCTAGTTATAACTTGATAGATCTGCCGGCACCATGGAATCGAACGCAGTTTTGGTTGATAGGGCCAAGAGTAGATATAACCTTTACGAATACTCTGTTCTTTACAACCTTTTTCCAATACAATGAGCAACTAAAGAATATGAATCTGAATACGAGGTTTCAATGGCGTTATAAACCCGCTTCAGATTTGTTCATTGTTTATACAGACAATTATTATACTGTACCATTTTCAATTAGAAACAGAGCTTTGGTACTGAAATTCACGTACTGGTTAAATTTATAAAAAAAGGAGCCGAAGCTCCTTTTATCTAAAACTGATCAATTCTACATCGAAAATCAGCGTTGCATTGGGCCCAATTACAGCACTAACCTGACGGTCGCCATAGGCTAAATGCGGTGGAATAAAGAATCTCCATTTGCTGCCGGTTGGCATTAATTGAAGCCCTTCAATCCATCCTTTAATCACTGCATTCAATGGGAAACTTGCCGGTTGGCCTCTTTTTACAGAACTGTCGAATACTTCTCCGGTAATCAAGGTGCCGTGATAATGACAGGTCACTGTATTGTGAAGCTTAGGGCGCTCACCCACACCTTTCTCTAAAATTTCGTATTGCAATCCGCTCGGTAGAGAAACAACTTCTGAGCGAGTACCATTTTGAGCTAAAAATTCTTGGCCCGCCTTTAAATTGGCGGCAGCTTTTTCTTCTTTCAATTGACGTAAACGATCTGAGGCTGACATGTAATTAAATTTAGGATGCAAATATACGACGACTATAAAATATCAGTCTTTGATCCATTTTAAGTTTCGTCGAATGCCTTCAAATTTCGTGCGTTTAATAGGGGAGTTCCGGAACAGCTCTTTGAATGTTTCTTCAGTAAGCGCTTCCCAGTCTTTAATCTCAAATTGAAACAGTTCTTTCAATGGTTTAAAAGCGGGTTCCTGGTGAGGAGCAGAAAAGCGATTCCAAGGGCAAACGTCTTGACATACATCGCATCCAAACATCCAATTTTGAAAAGATCCATTAGGTAGTTCCGCCTCTATGCCTGCTTTTAGCTCAATTGTATAGTAGGAAATACATTTGCTTCCGTCAATTTCTTTGTTAGGAAGAATGGCTTCTGTAGGACATTGATCGATGCATCTTGTGCAGGAACCACAAAAATCTTTAGCATAAGGAGCATCGGGTATCAGTTCCAAATCTAAGATCAGCGTTGCAATGAAGGAAAAAGAACCCTGTTGTTT
>DGDD01000145.1 GCA_002385265.1 Chitinophagaceae bacterium UBA3961 | reverse complement strand
CAGTTAATGTGACTGTAGCAAACGATTGTTTGTATTGCTCAGCCACTGACACGAGCTACTACTAAACCAGATAGAAATTATAGATGAGTTTACCTTTATTGAAAATAATGTAACAAAAACTCTGAAAACGGTCAAATCGTCCGAATACAACCTGAAAGGGTATTTTATTAACTAAACACTTACAAATATGAAATGGATTGATGTAATTAAAATTGCAAATCATGGCAACCCTAAGCCTAATAGACGCGTTGAAAAAACGAACGAGGAGTGGAAAAAAATTCTAACAGATGAACAATACAGAATAACCCGGTTAAAGGGCACAGAACGTGCGCATAGTTCAGAAATGTGCACTTTATTTGAACCAGGAGTATACGTTTGTATTTGTTGTAAAACACCTCTTTTCGATAGCACCACCAAGTTCAATAGCGGAACGGGTTGGCCATCATTTAGCGAGCCTATAAAAGAAAATGCAGTAGCATATTTTAAAGACACCTCTCACGGAATGTATAGAGTAGAAACTACCTGTAACACTTGCGATGCACATTTAGGGCATGTTTTTCAGGATGGCCCCATGCCAAGTGGTCTTCGCTTTTGCATTAATGCTGTATCTTTAGAAAAAGAAAAGTAGAATTATTGTAGTTAAATAATGAGTAAAAAGAAAGAACATAATTACGCCAGAAATACTTTAATACTAGGTGTAACACTTACTATTTTTGCTCCATTGCTTTTATCTGGCTTTAGTATTAGCAAAATAGGTTCGTACAGTAATATTGCTACAGCTATTGGAGGAGTTACATCTCCAATTATGCAATTAATGGGTTCTGTATTAATATTTATTGCCCTTAAAGATCAATTAGAAGCAAACAAAATAGCTCAAACTCAAATTGTAGAGAATGAAAAACAGCAAAGCAGAGAGCATGAGTTGCAACAAATACAACAGTTGTTTATTTTTTTTGATAATACCATAAAAGAATACACATACGTATCTTCAGATAACACTCTGGTTAACTCAGAGAAACCAATATTATCAGGGAGAAGAGCAATAAAATGTTTTTTACATGACATACAAACACTAACAATTGACGAAGAACATAACAAGGAACAAGTAATAAAGCGAGACGGTGTAAAAGAGATACTTAGTATTATTGATAGTGCAAAATTGTTTTTAGAAAAAATCGAAAATTCAAATGTGCCCAATGATGATAAATTATTTTACAAGAAACTAATTCATCACCAATTAATTTTTGGTGTTTTCCCAGATTCAGAACTAGATGTTTTCAGTAATACAAAACTAAAAGAATGTGAGATCTGTGACCTGAATCATGGTAACTATCCTCCACTTGTATATCAAGGAATTCTAGACATAAAAAAATATTTCAAATAATACAAATATGCCAACAAAAATTAGTGTCAAAAATTTACCCAAAGGGTACCAATCTATCATTACTAACGGAACACATAGTATTGTTGGTGATGAGCCCCTACTTAGCAAAGGAACAGATTTAGGGCTTTCGCCAACCGAAATGGTTTTAAGTGGATTGGCAATGTGTAAAGTAAGTACTGTACGGTTTATTGCAAGGAAAAATAATTGGGAAATTAGAGACGTAAAAGCAAATTTAGAACAAATTGTTACAAAAGGTGACGGTGGTTTAAAAACCACTGTTACTATTAATTTATCAATTGAAGGGGATTTAACAGCAGAGCAAAAAGATGAACTAATTAAACAGGCTGATAGATGTTATATACATAGAATACTTAATGGAGAATGGGATATCCAACCAATTAAAATTGAATAATTGTGTTTTAAAGTATTAACCAATGACTAAAAAAATTGCCAAATTAATAAATTACCTTACCCAATCAGCTTAAAACAACCCACTAGCTAGCATGTCAAAAAAAGTATTATCAAAATTCATTTTAATTATTGGTACCTTTTTGGTATTGGTATCCCCGTTTTTGTTTGCCTATATCATACCACTTGATGGGCTAAAAGAGGCAGGAACCATAGGGGACACAATTGGAGGAATAACCTCCCCAATAGTGTCTTTACTAGGCTCAGTATTAATTTACTTTGCTCTATCTGATCAGCTTGAAGCCAACAATTTGCTTTCCAAACAAATTGAAGATGCTAAGCAGCAGGAAACAATTCAGAATGACCTAAGGCATGTATCAGAGTTGTACAGATTGTTTGAAAAGAATATTGATACCTTCCAGTTTGAACAACGCATTGAAAAAATGAATCAAAGTGACGATTCTGATATTATCATTTTCAATGGCCCAATTGCGATCACACATTTTGTTGACCAACTCATAATGTCTGATTTAAATCCTCATGACGAAAGTTTATATAAAACAAAAAGTGGAGTTAAAGAATTTAGAAGTATTATCAAGAGTGCTGAGTTACTTATTGATAGAATTGCTGAATCAAACATCCTTGCTAGAGACAAAATGTTCTATAAAAATTTAATTGTACACAAAATCGAATATAATCTTTCCCCTGATTTCGAGAGATTACCAGCGTCTAAAAAACAATATATAAAATGCAATGAATGTGGACAAGATCACGGAAGTTTTCCTGCGATTTTGTTTGACGCCTTAAGAGACTTAAACGAAAGAGCAATAAAATTATAAACCATGAGCGATACAATAAAACACGAATGCGGCCTGGTTTATATACGTCTATTAAAACCATTACACTTCTATCAAAACAAGTATGGCACCAGTCGTTACGGGCTACACAAAATGCATCAATTGATGGAAAAACTCATTAATAGAGGTCAGGATGGAGCAGGTGTTGCAACTCTTAAATTAGGTATGTCCCCTGGTGTAAATTATATAGACCGACTACGCTCTGTTAAAGAAAAGGCCCCAAACGATATATTTTTCCAAATAAACCGAAGTTTTATCGAAGCAAAATCCAAAAATCCAGAGCACTATGATGATGCTAATTGGCAGAAAAGCAACATTCCTTTTATGGGGGAAGTAATTTTGGGCCACTTACGCTACGGAACCTTTGGTAAAAACTCTGTGCGAAACTGCCATCCCTTTAAGAGAAGCAACAACAGCAAAGCGCGAAACTTGGTTGTGGCCGGAAACTTTAATCTTACCAATGTTGGTGAGTTAATAGAACACCTAGGTCCTTCTGAACGGGAATTATCCGATAAATCAGACACTGCTGTTGTGATGGAGAACATTGCTTATTCACTTGATCGGGAAAATGAACGACTTTTTCAGAAATACGAAAAAGAAGGACTTAGCAAAACGGAGATCTTAAAACTAATTGATACTAATATTGACGTCGTTAAAGTACTTAAAGATAGTAGTGAAAAATGGGATGGGGGCTATGTAATGGGAGGGATCACGGGGAATGGAGATTCATTTGTAATAAGAGATCCAAATGGCATAAGGCCCGCCTACTACTATAAAGATGATGAAATTGTAGTTGTTGCCAGTGAGCGACCTGTTATCCAAACCGTTTTTGATGTTGATTTTAATCAAGTGTCCGAATTAAAACCGGGACATGCAGCTATAGTAAAACAAAATGGGTATTTTGAGGAAGTAATTATCAATGAGCCAAAAGAGAAATTATCCTGTGTTTTTGAACGAATTTATTTCAGCAGGTGGAACGATGGAGATATTTATAATGAAAGACATTGTCTTGGAAAAAATTTAGCAAAAAACGTATTAAAAGCCATAAATTTTGACTTAGAGAATACTGTATTCAGTTTTATTCCTAGCACGGCAAAAATAGCTTTTGAAGGATTAATAAATGGCATTAATGAAATATTTGATGAGATAAAAGCCAATGAACTGTATTCAAAAACTAATCATCTTGGTTTTGATGAAATTAAAGACTTGCTGGCTAAACGCCCACGTGTTAAAAAAGTAATTTCGAAAGAAGTCAAGCAACGAACTTTCATTGCTGGCGACGAGGGCAGAGAATCTCTTGTAAACACCGCTTATGATATATGTTACGGAGCAAATATAAAAAATAATGATACTTTGGTTGTTTTAGACGATAGCATTGTGAGAGGCACAACCTTGAAACAAAACATATTAAACCTCCTTGATCGTCTGAATCCACAAAGAATTATTATAGTTTCCTCTGCCCCGCAAATACGGTATCCTGACTGCTACGGAGTAGATATGTCTATTCTTAATAACTTCATTGCGTTTAAAGCAGCTATCGAATTACATAAAGAGAATGATAATCAAAAGTTGATAGATAGTACATACGAAAAAGCTTTAATGGAATTAAAGAAACCAACAAATCAACAAGAGAACCTTCTTTCAGCAATTTATGAAGACCTTGATACGGATGAGATAACCAGAAAAATATCACAAATGCTTAAGCCAGATAATATGAAAGCTGATTTGAAAATAATATTTCAGAATATTGATGGCTTGAAAAATGCCTGCACAAGTAGTAAAGGGAACTGGTGTTTTACAGGGTACTATCCCACACCAGGCGGAAATAATGTAGCAAATCGTTCTTTTGTGAATTTTATTGAGAAAAAAACAGAAAGACCTTACTAAAAAAGAATAAACTATGAATACTGATTTCAATATTGGAAGTGAAATTGTTGATTGGGTAATAGAGCCTATTTTTGAATGCGCTTTGCCAAATGTTGTAGATTTCAGGGGTAAACCGCTTATTATTCTCTTATTTTCATTACACTGCCCTGGCTGTATTGGTAGGGCTATTCCCTTTGCTAACAGACTTGTATATGAGAATGAAGATAAAATAAACGTCATTGGCATTCACACTCACTTCGAAGGCCCTGAAAAAACTCAGAATGAACTTGAAAGCGCTAAAACTGAATTGTTTATTAGATTCCCCTATTATAAGGATGCAGGATTTGCTGAAACATTTCACATCTATCAAGCAGGTGGAACCCCACATTGGATTATTGTTGATAAAAATGGAATCATTATTGAGTCTATATTTGGTTCAGATCCGAATAGAGCACTTTTACGAATTGACCTACATTTAAAACAATTGATTTTGTAAAACAGCATGTAAGTTTCTAATTACCTGAAAATCATCAATAAAGTTCGATAAATCCAACCCGTAGGGTACAAGAATTGAGAAAGTCGTTACAGAGATGTGACGGCTTTTTTTGTTTTAGGGAATTGAAAGAGAAAGAACTGGAAGAAGAACAGGAGGAAGGTGCGGTAATGCTGTTTGCATTAGGTATTCAAAGTCAAGATAACAATCCGAATGTTTTAAAATCTATCTATTACCATTACACGAATAGTTACAATAGCGTGTATTTGATTTTTTTGCACAAGCGGAACCGCAGCGCTAGCAGTCTCTGTATTTCCTCTCTCCTCGCCTCCTCATATCCTCGTTCCTACTTCTCGGCTGTTTCATTATTAATTATTAATTCTTAATTATTAATTACCCCGGCTGTCTCATTCTTAATTATTAATTCTCAATTATTAATTCATCTTACCTTCGTACTATGAATCTACTCAAAGAAGACATTACCGGTTCAATTGGAACAGATCTTTATCTCTGCAGCATTCAGTGGAGAGCGGGTACTTTAATTATGGATGAGCCTACAGACATCAATGGAAAGGATCGCGGACCCGACCCCTATACCACACTGTTGGCGGCATTGGCGGGTTGTACCCTTTCGACCTTGCGCATGTACATCGATCGAAAAGGATGGAATATCCCCACTATAAAAGTGCGATTGAATATGGAACAATCAAATGTGAGCGGTGCCATTACCACTACCATTGAGCGACATATTGATTTTGGAGAAGTAAATGCAGAAACACGCGACCGACTGCTCGTGATTGCCGGTAAATGTCCGGTATCAAAAATTCTCGAAAACAAAATTCTCATACCAACCGACGCGAATTATGGAAATCTTGCATAAAGACGATGGCAAAAAAGGTGCTTTCTATGTGGAGCAGCATGGAATACAAGTAGCCGAAATGACTTATGTGTGGGCCGGTGCTACCAAAATCATTATTGATCATACGGAAGTGGATGAATCATTGAAGGGTTTGGGTGTAGGGAAACAATTGGTTGAAAAAGCCGTGATGATGGCGAGAGAAAAAGGACTGAAAATTGTACCGCTTTGTCCCTTTGCCAATGCTACTTTCAAGAGAATGAAAGAATGGCAAGACGTGGTTAATTAGTTGATTGGTGAATTTGTTGATTAGTGAATTAAAAACAGTAAATTGTAGGTATGGACAAGAAAAACATCGTTAAAGAATATACCAACGGAGAGATCACGGTGGTATGGCAATCGGGCAAATGCATTCACTCCGGCAATTGCGTGCGCAACTTACCAACGGTTTTCAAGCCGAAAGAAAGTCCTTGGATTACAATGGATGGCGGAAGTACTGAAGAGATCAAGGCTACGGTGGCGAAATGCCCGTCGGGAGCGTTGTCGATTAAGAATTAGGTGTTGGGTGTTAGGCGTTAGGCTTTAGGTGTTAGGCTTTAGGATTTAGATGTTAGGCTTAAGGCGTTGGGCTTAAGGTTTTTTACCGCGGCGGCGCTGCGGTCGCAGCGATAACGCGGCGTTTCTGTGTTTCCTCGTCTCCTCGTTCCTGTATTCCTGCTGTTTCATTATTAATTATTAATTATTAATTACCCTGGCTGTTCCATTATTAATTATTACTTCTTAATTATTAACCATCCCCCCCTGCTCCTCCCCCTCTTCTTTCTCTGTCTTTCCTCTCATCCTCGTCTCCTCGTTCCTGTACTCACACCGGTATCTTAATTACTACCTCAGTTCCTTTACCTACTGAAGATTTTACCTCAAAACAACCCTGATACGCTTCAACCCTGCTTTTCATGTTTCGCATTCCCACGCCTTTCGACTTATTATCAATATTGAAGCCTCGTCCATTATCATGAATTGAAAGATGCAAGGTGTTATTGGCTACTCCTAATTTCACGTTTACTTCAGAAGCGTGCGCGTGTTTAATGATATTATTGATTTGCTCTTGCAAAACTCTGTACAACATGAGTTGCATATCGGCCGGCAATCCTTTGTATTCAAAATGATCTTTTGAGAATCGAACCGGGATTCGGGTTAATGTAGAAGTATCGGTGCAGAGCGATTGCAAGGCTTCTTCCAATCCTACATCCAATACCGGCGAGATCATTCGTTTCGATAAATTACGGATCTCTTGTATCACGTTCTTTATGGTTTCTGTTGTTTTGTCGATCATTTCGAGGCGCTGCCCTTCATCTGATTTTCCCATCGATAAGTACAACAATGAAATCGCCAGCAACTGATTGATATTATCGTGCAGCTCTTTACCAAAGGTTTCACGCTCTTTTTCCTGGGTATAAATAGCTATCTCATTCAGCTTCTTCTGATAGGTCAAAGTTTCCTCTATAATTCTTTGCTCAAGCAACTTGATTTCGCTGATGTCTTGAATGGCACCGGCTATACGAGCAGGTTCGCCATTTTCGTTGTACACAACATACGATCGGTCGAGTACTTCTCGGTAACGTCCGCTGGCGTCGCGTAATCTGTATTGGCAGGTATGGCTTTCTAGCATGTTGTAC
Source organism: Chitinophagaceae bacterium UBA3961 (assembly GCA_002385265.1). Lineage (GTDB taxonomy): Bacteria > Bacteroidota > Bacteroidia > Chitinophagales > Chitinophagaceae > Endoryza > Endoryza foliicola. The sequence continues at coordinate 59,563 of DGDD01000145.1, read as the reverse complement.
AATGAGCGGTCAATAGATTTCCGCAACCGATCAATATCATCGGGGTGTACTTTTTCAAAATACCAATCGGGGCTCACTTCTGAATAATCGGAATATCCAAATCGTTTTCCCAATTCTTCGTTCCAGAATTTGATCTTATCGTTCTCCAGTTCCCATTCCCAAAGTATGTCAGAAGTAGCTTTTGCAACCAAATCGTACCGCTCGATGGCTTTCTGCAGGTAGAGGGTAAGAAGGTGTTGTTCTGTAATATCACGAACGATACCTACCATCTTTTGAGTTTGTCCATCCGCATCGTAGGTAACATACGCATGCACTTGAACATAACTTATGTCGCCGTTTATTTTCCAATACCGATGTGGAATATATTGAAACATTACCCGTTGCTGATCAAAACAAGACTGGGAAAACTGACGTACTTTCATTCGATCGTCGTGATGAATGACTTCGGTAAAGAATCGTTCGCGTGACCATTTCTCTAAATGATTGTACCCAAACAAACGACTAAATGCTTCGCTGAAAGTGAACAGATCTGTTTTAAAATCCAATTCAAAAATCACATCCAAACTTGCCTTTGTGGCTAACTCATATCGTTCGTTACTGGTTCTTAATTCTTTTTCTGCTACATAGGAATCAGTAATATCATGCAAGAATCCAATACTTTTTTTGGGTTTTCCGGCTCTGTTATAGTTGATAAATGATCGAGCCTTTACATACCGAGTTTCACCCTCTTTTGTTACATACCGTAACAATGGATAGTTGATTTCTTGTGTCTTTTTTTCGTAACAAGTCTTTAAAAACTCAACAAGCATCACTCTATCGTCGGGATGAATTACTTTATTTAAGAATATTTCAACACGATCTACTTCAGAAACATCATATCCAAATATTTTTGAATGACCACTGGGAAAATGATATTTATCCTCTTCAAAATCGCGTTCCCAGATCAGATCGTAACTGGCTACTGCTGCGGCCAAAAACCGTTCGTTCGATTCATCCAATTCCTTTTTCAAGAGCGCATGTTGGGTAACGTCTTTCATCCGAATGATCACACCGGTAGCCTTTCCATTGGTGAAGTAAGGCATGTACGATAAATCGTAGTAAATTGTTTGATCATCGAGTTTGATCTTACTTTGACTGTGTATGGTTTCTCCTTTTAAAGCTGCTTTTAAACGCTCAAGTAGGTCATTGTGCAATTCCGGAGGTGTGTAATCGAGAATGCAAACACCGCTTTTAAAATAGGTTTTAAGAACAGAAAAAGCGAATTCGCTTGCCTTGCGGTTGAAATATTGAACGCACCATTCTTGATCTACCAGAATATAGCCTTCATCGATGTATTCCAAGAAATCAGCCTGGGTAATGCCCGGAAAATTGGCAACAGGTAAGCGATAATTCTCATCCTTTATAAAATAAAGTGTAAGCGATGGTGGCAATCCCAATTTCGAATAGCGAGCTTCCGCTTGAACATTGAACCATTGAATCTCTTTTCCAGTACAGGAAAATCCAATTAGTTTCTGTGCTTTTTTTTCTTTGCCCGAAATAATTTGATGATGAGGTAAGTCAGCTTCTTTCAATTCCCTTCCGTCTTCATCAACCACTTGTTTGAAAATTGCACCGAGTGAATGAAGACCGGTGATGGCTAATTTTTCAAATAAGTCTTTAGCCGATTTGCTTAGATAGCTCACCGTTCCATCAAAGGAGGCAATCAGATTAGAATCGAAAGATCGACCTAATTTGCTGGCATTGATCGTCATGGACTTTTTCATAGCTTACTCCTATCTCTTTGTTTCAACATCAAAATTCCATTATTGAAAACTTTAAAAAGATAATCTTCTTCATAAGACTACCTAACAATAATATTAAAAAGTACTGATTAACACACCAATCCTATCTCTATACATCAATGAAATACAAATACTTCTGAATAAAATAATGGGTTCCTTGTAGGTATTTAGTTTAGACTTGATTTCGATCAAGTAGAATAAGACCCCTAAAAAATGAAACTTGCTATAATAAACTACTACCCGGCAACTCAAAAGGAGCAGCCAAAGACACTATATAACGCGGAGCTTTAACCGAAAATATAACCCATTCAAGTAATCATTGAACAGACATCGAAGAATAAGAAATGGTTTGATTTTCACTAGGCGTGAATACATAATAGATCCATGCGCCAAGCGCTCCTCCGATGGAATTCAAAAACAAATCATCTACATCAAAAGAGCCCAAACCTGAAAACAATTGAATCAATTCAAAAAAGAGACTAATCAGAAAAGTAATACCAATAACGCGCAAAGCGAGGCCCCTGCCGCTAAAGAGCAAGGAAAGCAAAAAAGCTACCGGCACAAATCCCAACACATTACCCGCTATATTATCGATCTTGTAAGAAGTGGTCAAACGCTTGCTTTTTGCCAACAAAGTAAGTGTAGCAAATGGTTTTACATTTGCTTGACGCCAGCCTTCTTTCAATGTTTTAATAGAATACTCATTGGAAAAATAAGCTTTGTAATAACCGGGCGATTTTTTAAAAAGTATGAACCTGGTTAATATCAGCAAAAAGATTGCCAATACCACCCAAATCCACTTCTTATTTTCCGGCTTCGCCATAACTAAAGTTAAGGCATATTTTAAATCAACGATGCAGCTTCTTGATCTAAAAACACATGTAAATTTTCATGATGCATAAGTAGGCTAGCAGGAAGGTTTTCATTAAATGCACCCGTAAGCCATTCTTTTACGATCGGTGCTTTGTGCTTTCCTTGAACCAGAATAACAAGGTGTTCTGCTTCCAATAAATTGGCTATGCCGAGTGTTATTCCGGTAGAAAGCATTGTAGGAATGGTGAAGTATTTCTGTGCTACATCTATTGTAGTTTGTGAGAGGGCGGTGGTGCGTGTTCGATCGGTAATGGTAGATCCCGGTTCGTTCAAACCAATATGGCCGTTCATTCCCAACCCCAGTACCGCCAGATGAATTCCTCCTTTCGCTTTCACATATTGTTCTATTCTGGCACACTCTTCATTTGGATCCGTGGCTTTGCCATTAAAATACGTGTATTGATCGGTGTTGAGTTGAAGCGGACTGAAAACTTTTTCTAATAAGAAATCGGCGCAGCTGCCGGCATCATCTTTTCCCAAACCCCACCATTCGTCCAAACCAACATAATTCCATTTTTGATACCGTTGTTCGCCGTTTCTATAGGCATCTACCCAACGCTGGTACAAGGCCTCGGGCGAGGAACCCGATGCCACACATATCAACGGGTTCGATCTCTGGCCCATCCATTCATCAATTGCCTCTTGTGCCGTCCAAGCCAGTGAATAAGGATTCGAAAGTCGGTGTATATTCATTTTCGTTTGTTACACTGATTGATTAATTGTTGTTTACCGAAGGATCATTTTAAAACAGATAACTCAAAAACCCAAAACTAAAAAACTTAAAACTTAATAACTCACAACTCCCTCCCCTTCTTTTCCCATTACCGCAAAGAATCAAAGGTCACAACGGTTCGCAACGAAAAACGCTGCGACTTCTCCGCGGTCTCTGCGCGCTCCTATGTTTGCGGGGAATATTTTTTTTGACCACGGATCCGCACAAATTATGACAGATTTACCACAGATTAGGGGCTGAGTATTCTGTTATACACTACGAATAACAGACTCTAATCTGTGGTATCTATATTTAAAATCTGAAGTTATCTGTGGTTTCAAAAAACCTTCGCGACATCTCCGCGCTCTTGGCGGTCTCCGCGGTGAACTCGCCAAGCAGCGAAGCTGCGCAAAACTCAAAAACTCAAAACTAAATAACTTAAAACTCTAAATCTACCATCCAATTCCATAATCTTCCCCATGATTCGAACTACCGCCCCAAAAACTTCCATGTTTCCAATCGAAATAAATAGCATTGATAGGACCACTTGTTCTTTCTTCAAAACTCAATTTATATCCCATCTTCTTCAATGCTTCCCGAGTAGCTTCCGGTGTTTTGGATGATAAAAGCAATTGTCCGGCTCTTGGCATTCGATCGGCAGCTTTGGAACCACCCAAACTTAACCACAATTGATTGGTATTGATATTGGCGGCTTCTGTTGCTTGTTGAACCGTCATCCCGAATTCAACGATGTTTAAAAAGAATTGCAATAAGTTTTGATCTTGCGTATCGCCTCCTTGCACAGCAAAACTCAAGAATGGCTTACCGTCTTTCAATGCCAATGATGGAGTTAAGGTAACACGCGGACGTTTTCCGGGCTCTACTACATTGAATGGATTCAAGTTGGCATCCAAAACAAAACTTTGCATGCGTTGGCTCATTCCTACTCCCGTTCTGCCCGCAATACAAGCGGGTAACCAACCACCACTCGGAGTTATTGAAACCACCCAACCTTCTTCGTCTGCAGCTTCTACCGAAGTAGTGCCTGCCCACAAACGTTCCATATAAGCTTGATCAATTTTTGCAATGGTTGAATCGTGAGAAGGAACAAAATTTCGGCTGTTCGCTCCTGTTTGAAATCCTCTTTTCTGTAAAATTTCTATGTAAGGATTTGTTTTCCCTTCGAATGGATAGGGATCACCCGGACCGATATTCGGATCATTCTGATCTTTTAAAACAGAAGCGGCTCTTTGTTTTGCGTATTCTTTGCTGAGCAATCCTTTCATGGGTTCTTCGGGTGCCTTGTAAGAATCGCCGTAGTAAAAATCGCGGTCTGCGAATGCCAAACTCATCGATTGATAAACAGTGTGAATGTATTCCGGACTGTTATAGCCCATTTTCTTCAAATCAAAATTCTCGAGAATATTCAAGGCTTGCAGCATGGAGGGACCTTGCGTCCACTGTTGCAACTTATAAACATCAATGCCTTTGTAGTTAACTTGCATGGGGGCTTCTTCAATGGGCTTCCAATTTGCCAGATCTTGTAAAGTAATTAAGCCACCTTGTTCTTGGCAACCCCGCACAAATTCTTTGGCAATATCACCTTTGTAAAATCGGTCGTAAGCAGCCATAATAGCAGCCTCTCTGGTTTTACCCTTTTTCAGTGCTTCTTGTTCTGCATCCACCATTTTCTTCAAAGTGTTGTACAAATCGCTTTGTACAAAAATTTCACCGGCTTCAGGGGCTTCTCTCTTCTCTCCTAAATGCGGAAGAAAAACAGCTTTGCTATAAGGCCATTGCTTAATGCGGTCTTTTCCGCGTTCCATGCTATTGGCGGTTTGTGCTTCTATAGGGTATCCTTGTGCCAGTTGCATGGCAGGTGCTAATACTTCTTTCAAACTCAGTTTACCGTATCGGGCCAGCATGAAACATAGTCCTCCGGGAGTACCGGGCGTTGTAGCAGCCAAGGGACCGTATTCCGGTGGAAATTCGTAACCTTTCGATTTAAAAAAATCAACCGTAGCGCCGGTAGGTGCCACACCCATAGCGTTGATTGCTGTTACTTTTTTCGTCTTGGGATTATAGATCAAGGCCTGCGTTTCTCCGCCCCAGCTCAATACGTCCCACATGGTGCAAGTAGATGCGAGCATGGCGCAAGCGGCGTCAACGGCATTGCCTCCTTTTTGAAAAATCATGGAGCCTGCAGTTGCTGCTAAAGGCTTTCCGGTAATGGCCATCCAATGCTTTCCGTGCAAGGGTGGCTTTTGAGTTGGCTGTGAAAATACAGTCAATGCAATGCAAGAAAGTGCAGTTAGTAGTTGGATCTTTTTCATAGGGGAAAGTTACGGGAAAAAGGGAAATGAGGAAAGAGGATAAGAGGAAGCGAGGAGCGAGGAAGGCCATACCCTTAATTCTTTTATTTATTCTTATAATTTCACCGCAGCGTACGCAGCGTTTTCGCGGTGACAGAAACTATGATTTCATAGGTTCCTTTCTTGACCACAGATTCTGTAGATTAAAACAGATTCCCACAGATTAGCCTCCGATATTCAATCAACCTGACTGCCGGCTGTTCAATTATTAATTATTAATTGTTAATTATTAATTATCCAGGCTGTTCAATTATTAATTATTAATTGTTAATTATTAATTCCTAATTACTCTCACTTTCACGCTCCCTTAACAATCTTTCACAATTATTGGCCGTCTATTTGGATAGAAATAAGTGAAACACGATTGTTCACATTTAATATGAAACACATGAAAAGGTCTACACTTTGGATATTAGGATTGTTCAGCTTTTTATCGCTAGCCGGCTTCACAAGTGAAGCGAAGGCACAGCAAGTTTCGGTTAACATTGGATTGTTCCGAAGCGAACTTTCACCTTATGGTAGGTGGATGATGCACCCTCGCTTTGGCGAAGTGTGGATTTACAACGAACCTAATTTCCGTCCTTATTATAGCAATGGTTATTGGGATTATACCGATTACGGTTGGGAATGGGTTTCGGATTACAATTGGGGTTGGGCTCCTTTCCACTACGGCCGCTGGGAATACGACCCTTATTATGGTGGATGGATGTGGATCCCCGGCTATGAATGGGCTCCTGCTTGGGTGGCCTGGAGTGAGGGCGGAGATTATTATGGTTGGGCTCCGTTAGGGTTCGGTGCTTCGTTCAATATCAGTATTGGAATGATTGGTACAGATCGCTGGACCTTCTGTAATCGTGGTTATATCTACGATAGAAGTTTCCGTAACTATTGCGCTCCTTTCAATTTGAATATCTCTATTTTCAGAGGTGTGCGTGTAGTAAACAACTATTACAATTATCGCTCTTATAATTATTGCTATGGTCCTAACCGTTATGATGCACAGCGTTATTGTGGTCGCCCGATAGAAGTAAGATACTTTGATAATCGCAGATACGGTCCAGGCAGAAATAATGATTTCCGTTTCCGTAACGAACCTAGAGGGTACGCTTATGGAAACAGAGATTACCGAGGTGGCGGTTACGATAATAACAATCGATATGGTAACCGAGGCTATGGCAACAATGATAGAAGAGACTATAGAGGTAATGACCGCAGAGACGATGACAGAAGAGAAGGTCGCGGTTACGAAAGACGTGACGATGATAGACGCGATGGTCGTGATTTTGAAAGACGTGACGGTAGAGATGAAAGAAGAAATGAAGGCGGTGGTAACAACGGTGGATGGAATCAAGGTCAACGTGGTGGTGGAAACAATGGCGGCTGGAACCAAGGTCAACGCGGTGGCGGAAATGATCAAGGACAAAGAGGCGGCAATGATCAAGGTCAACGTGGTGGTTGGGGACAAGGACAACGCGGCGGTAGTTTCGGTGGTGGAAGAGAAGCCGGTCCGGTAGAACGCCCCCAACGCGGCTTCGAAGGTGGCCAGAGAGGTGGTGGATCTGAAGGTCAGCGTGGTGGTGGTAACAACGGTGGTTGGAACCAAGGACAAAGAGGTGGCGGTAATGACCAAGGACAACGCGGTGGTGGAAACGATCAGGGAGAAAGAAGAGGTAGAGGAAGAGGGGGAAACTAATTAAGAATTAAAAATTAATAATTAATAATGAAACAGCCGAATACAGGAGGGAGGAGACGAGGATGCGAAGAAGAGGAGAAAGCGCTGCGAAAACGCTGCGTACGCTGCGCAGCTGCGGTAAAAATGCATTTATAATAAAAATGAGCCAACCGAGATGTAGGCGAAGAGGAAATACAGAGAAAGAACAGGGGGGAGCGCTGAGGTAAAAATACAATGCTAATTTTCGCGAACGGATCATAGATAGAGAGCGTGGTGAATATTTCATCACGCTTTTTTTTGGAGGAAGTCGCAGAGGTATTTTTTTAGACGCAGAGGAGACTGAGACGCAGAGGAACGCAGAGAGAGTTTTTTAGTCGCGGAGGTAGAAGAAGCGCAGAGGTATTTCGTTGCGTACCTTTGCGTTCTTTGTTTCTTTGCGGTAAAGTAAACACTTCATTTTTTATACTCTCAAAAAACAAAAAACGGCGCCATGAATTTCATAGCGCCGCAGAAAAACTTATTCTAATATTCTAATTCGAGATCAAAGCTTTAAATGCATTCAAGGGCAATCCATCTTTCGACTGCACAGAACCTAATAAAGCATTTCCATACAAATAATGAACTTGTGTTGGTTCTTTAACCAGTTTAGAGCTAAGAATTACTTTATTGTCTTTGATCACTGCATCGGCGGGTTGCCAAACGCCATCAGCTCCTGCTAAATAAAAACCGGTAATTTTTGGAGTAGAAGATTGGATACCCGACCCAATAAAATCAAATTCCACTGTTACTTTTCCTTTGAGCTTTGAAGCCGATTTAAACTCCGGACTTCTAAATACAATCCCCTGCTTTCCATAGGTATTCGCCAAAGCCCAAGCCGCAAGGCGCTCCCCTACCGGACGTTTGCGCTTCGGATGTATATCGCTCACCGTATCTACCAAATCGTTTACTACTACCATCCCTGTTTTTGGATGAGTCATAGAGGCTGTTTGTGCTTGACGTAAATGCGCAGCATCTTCTCCCGGTCCATAATTAAACGGCGCTATTTGCACAAAGTAAAAAGGCATTTCGTTTTTGAATGAAGTTCTCCATGCATCAATCATGGTAGTGAACAATTGGCGGTAATTGGCATGATTGCCTACATTGCTTTCACCTTGATACCAAATAACTCCGGCAATGCCATACTTTGAAATGGGTGCGATCATTCCATTGTACGCTTGTGCCGGACGAACAGGCCACCAATCCAACTGATTCAATTTGTCGTTATCGGCTTTGAAAACCGGGTTATTTTCTATTATGGGGGAAGGCGTCCAAGTATCTGCAGGAGTACCGCCCCAAGCAGATCCGATCAATCCAATGGGCACATTCAATTGCTCTTGCAATTTCTTACCGAAGAAATATCCTACAGCACTAAATCCCTTCATAGTGTTTGAATCGGTGATGGTCCAAGAAGCTTTCACATCATCTTGAGGCGTATTAGAACCCACTTTGTTGATGTGAAACAAGCGGATGTTTTTATTAGGAGGAAGAGCGAATTGATCGTTCATATCTGAAACTCCATTGTAATAACTCCATTCCATATTTGATTGACCGGAACAAACCCACACTTCTCCAATCAATACATCTTTTAAAATAATTGTGTTGCGACTATTGATTTCAATAGTATAAGGTCCTCCGGCTTCAGGTGTTTTAACTTTTGTAATCCACTGCGACATGTAAGAAGATTTAGCAGTATACACCTGCGAAGTCCAGGACGGCTTAATAGTAACGGTTTCACCAGGGCCGGCCCATCCCCAAAATTGAACGGAATCTTTTTGTTGCAGCACCATTCCATCGGCAAACAATGCTGGCAGTCGAAGTTGGGCAGAAGCGCTGCCAATTGAGGTAAAAAGAAGTAGGCAAATTGTCAGGGCTTTCAATCGTAATTGGGTTGTCATGTGTGTTTGATTAAGGAGGTTGAAGATAAGGAAATAAGAGGAGGAAACGAGGAGAAGAGGAACGTGGAAAATACAGAGAAAGAACAGGAGGAAGAACAGGGGGTACAGGAGGCGCGGATGAGAGGAGACGAGGAGCGAGGAAATACAGAGAAAGAACAGGAGGAAGAACAGGGAGGAGGTAAGGAACGAGGAGGCGAGGAAAGATATATTCGCAATTTAGTTACATTAGTCTTACCGCAGCGGCGCAGCGAACGCAGCGGCAACGCAGCGTTACCCCGTCTCTTTGTTCTTACTACGTGTTTCCTTTTCATTCAACGCGATAAATCGACGGCGCTACTTAGTCACAATCATTTCGGGTATTGGTAAACATACTTTTTCTTTAATTCCTCGCATCCTCGTTCCTTCGCCATGGCTGTTTCATTATTAATTATTAATTGTTAATTATTAATTATTCATCGTCTTCATTTTTTTTCAACAAATCCCTGATTTCTAAAGTTTAGCATCAAAATTGATAGTAGAAAAGCAAAGGGGTACATATGCAAATTCAATATCAAAGAAACGTGCAATTCACACGTTTGTTGAAAGTAGACGGACGGTTAAAAGAATTCAACTTCAGAAGAGTAGGCAACGGAATCTTACCAACCTATACAGTAGATGTGAGCGACGATAAAGGCAATCGAATTATGATGAAAGTGGAAAAAGACGGCGAATGGAAAATTTCAAATCCGGAGACCGTTCCCAATTGGGTGCTAAAACAGGAATCACAATTTCACCAGATCATCGAAGCGCATGTTATTGAGCCTGATCAAGATTCTTGATAAGGCACAATAATCCAAAGGATTCTACCCAAAAACCACTGGATCAGACCTTAAAAATGGGTTAAATCGCTTATTAACAAAGGATTTCATCCTTTTATACATACTAAACACATAGGGTTTTTAGTTTATCTATCCGTACATAATTCCACTTATACCGGAATTTAGATAAACAAGAATCTTATGAAGCGCTATTTCTACTCATTTTGTCTGTCATTGGCCCTTTTTCTTGCAGGCAGTGCAACAGCTCAAACCTATACTATGGACTGGGGAAGTTCTTTCTCTCCTGTCCTTTCAGCTCCTACCACCGGTGCAACAGCCCTTGGTGTGGGGGGATCCATCGTCAATTTCACTTTTTCGATTGCGATCTCAGGATCGGGATCACTTCAGTCGCCCTATCCCCGAGTAAACAACAACAATAGCAACGGCGCCGATTTCCAGGTACAGGGATCAACAGACGCAATTGAAATTGACCAAGATTTGGGAAACAAAACCTCGTCTTCGGTTACTACGTTTACCTTCTCATCGTCTGTTACCAATTTAACTTTTTCGATTGCCGACATCGATTTTCCGGGCGGTGGTACTCCTTACGATTATCAAGACCAAGTAACCGTAACCGGTGTAGGCCCTTCCGGCGCCCTTGTACCCACATTAACTGAATGGAATCCGGCTGCTTCCATCGTAAACATTACCGGAAATACAGCAACTGCCAATTCAGGTTCAGGAGGGGGTAATGTAAGCAGTTTAGCACAAGGGAGTCCGGCTCAAAATGGAACCGTAATTGTTGATTTCGGATCCAATATTGTAACCTCGGTTGTTATTACCTATGGCAACGTAAACTCTGCCAATGTTCGTAACAATCCCCGACTACAAGCAATTGCAATTGGCAATATCTCTTTTCAACGTGCCATCAGTTTGCCGTTGAGCTTTACAGCCTTTAGTGGAACCTACCAACAAAACCAAGTTCAATTGCAATGGCAAACAGCCGCTGCTCCCAATACAGGCACTGTAGCAGTAGAGCGCAGCAATAACGGTAGAAATTGGAGTGCTGTTCCGGGTATTGCTCCTTTTACAATTGACACGCGCGCCACTTACAAAGCTGTTGATGCAAGTCCCTATTCAGGAACTTCCTTTTATCGCTTAAAAGAAACTACCAGTGCTGGTGTTGTATTCTATTCGAGAATCATTCGAATTAGTTCGGATTTGTCGGCACAAATAAAAGTAACTGCGTATCCCAATCCGTTCTCGGGTGGATTCAACATGGCTGTGAACTGGACTACCAATGAAGCCGGCCTCATTCAAATATATAACGGAAATGGACAGTTGATAAAACAACAACGTGTTCAATTGCAATCGGGTTATCAAGTAATCCCGATCTCCGGATTAGAAGGTGCAGGCAAAGGTTTGATGTTATTGAAACTAAGTAATGAAGATGGAAGTAAGAGTGTGCAGCAGCGAATAGCCCAGCAATAATTAATAATTAACAGTTAATAATTAACAATTGAACGGCCGGCAGTCAGGTTGAATGAATTATAGAGGCTAATCTGTAGGAATGTAGGAGGGAGGAAACACAGAGAACCTGCAAGCGCTGCGAAACCGCTGCGACCGCTGCGCCGCCGCGGTAAGAAATAATTAATAATTGAACAGCCGGCAGTCAGCTTGATTGAATATCGGAGGCTAATCTGTGGGAATCTGTAGTAATCTACAGAATCTGTGGTCAAAAAAAAAGAACGCATGAATTCCTGCTTTTGTCGCTGCGAAACCGCTGAGGAGTTCTCCTGAGCGGGCCGAGTATTTTTCCTACTCTCCTCGCTCCTCGTCTCCTCTCATCCTCGCCTCATGTCCCCCCCTGTTCTTCTTCCTGTTCTTTCTGCCTCTTTCCCACAACTTGTGGAAAAAACACCCCTTGCATTCCAAAAACGAAAATTTAAATTTGGTTAACACCGATTTAATATTGCTTTAGCAAACATTTCGGTCCTTTGCTCGTCATTTAGTCAGTAAGCTATTTGTGAAATAAAAACCTTGTGATTTGACTGAAACAATTATCAACCTTGAAACCGTTAACCCCATCGAATTTTTCGGCGTTAACAATGGCAAACTCGACATCCTCAAGAAAAAATTCCCTCTGTTAAAAATTCTCTCTCGAGGAACTCAACTCAAATTAAGTGGTTCACCCGAACAAATTGGTACAGCCCGGGAAAAAATTGAACTGATTGTTCAATACCTGCAGCGCAATGGCCACATGAGTGAAAATTACTTCGAACAAATTCTCGGCGGCGATGATGCAGAAACTGTCGACAACTTTGTAGAACGCAATCCAAATGAAATACTCGTATTCGGTCCCAATGGCAAAACTGTTCGTGCGCGCACTGCAAACCAAAAATTATTGGTGAGCAAAGCCGACAAGAACGATATCGTATTCGCCATAGGTCCTGCCGGTACCGGTAAAACCTATACAGCCGTTGCATTGGCGGTACGCGCTTTGAAGAACAAGGCCGTAAAAAAGATCATCTTAACCCGTCCTGCAGTAGAAGCCGGCGAGAGCTTGGGTTTCTTACCGGGCGATTTGAAGGAAAAGATCGATCCCTATTTACGTCCGCTTTACGATGCCTTGGATGATATGATTCCGGCCGATAAACTGGGCTACTACATGAGCACGCGCGTAATTGAAATTGCGCCGCTGGCCTACATGCGTGGTAGAACCTTGGACAATGCCTTCATCATCTTGGATGAAGCGCAAAACGCCACCGATCTCCAAATCAAAATGTTTTTGACCCGTATTGGTGCAAATGCGAAAGCCATCATCACCGGTGACTTAACGCAGGTAGACTTACCCAAAAACCAACGCAGTGGCTTGGACAAAGCAACCCGCATCCTCCGCAACATCGACGGCATCGCGCACATTGAATTAAACGAAGAAGACGTAGTGCGCCACCGATTGGTAAAAGCGATTATCAAGGCGTATGATAGAGACAAAGACGCTGGTTAATTAGTTGATTGGTGAATTTATTGATTAGTCAAATGTATACAGAGTCCCGCCAAAGCGGGACTTTTTCGTTGCGAAAACGTTGCGACCGTTGCTCCGTTGCTGTAGAGTAACCTATTTGAATTTTAGAGATCTTGTAAAAACGCAATTATCACAAGGGTTTTATAAAGTAATACCAGCTTTACCTGCAAAATCCTCATTAACACGTACTTTTGCTTAAATTATAAGCATGAAAAAAATCATATACATCGCTTTATTGGCAAGCTTTGCCGCCTGTGGAGAAGGAAAGCACGCATTGGTGCCTGCGGAAAACGACTTAGACGCCGGGAGAGAATTTGTGAGAGCAGCCTTGGACGGCGATTTCGAGAAAGCCAATTTCTTCCTACTCAAAGACTCCACCAACGAACTACTCATCAAACAACAAGAGCAAAACTACCGCAACCAACCGGCAGGTGTTCGCTCCGAATATAAAGAAGCCAGCATCCGCATCATCGAACGCAAGACACTCGATGATAGCACTTCTACATTCCGCTATTATCAAAGCGCGAATGCGAAAGACACCACTACCCTTCGCATTGTGAAAAAAGAAGGACAATGGCTGGTAGACCTCAAGTCTGTAATAAAAATGTAAGCTCACCGTTTCATAAACCGAATTATTCTATTAAAATGATTACAGTATTACACCCCTGGCATGGCGCTCATTACGGTGCCGCCGCTCCAAAAGAAGTAACCGCCGTTATTGAAATTCCGCAAGGAAGTCGCGCTAAATATGAAGTAGACAAAACCACCGGTTTATTGAAACTCGACCGCGTGATCTATTCTTCTTTCCACTACCCTATCAACTACGGTTTCATTCCGCAAACATTGGGGCAAGACGGTGATCCGCTTGACATCCTCGTATTTTGTTCTCAATCCATTCAACCACTTTGTTTGGTTGAAGCAACAGTGATCGGGAACATGCAGATGATCGACAGCGGTCAAATGGATGATAAGATCATTGCAGTAGCCACTCACGATCCATCAGTAAATCACATGACTTCGGTTGACGATTTACCTCCGCATTTCATCAATGAATTGCGCAACTATTTTGAGCAGTACAAAGTATTGGAGAATAAAAAAGTTGAGATCGATAATTTTCAAGACAAAGGAGTAGCGTTTAAAATTATTGAAGACGCAATTGCTTTGTACAAAGAGAATTTCCGTCATTAAATGAGTAACCAATTACCTTATTAATCGGGGAAAATAGTGTGGTGAAATCTGTGCAATTTTCCCCTTTTTGCATCTTAGCATTGAAACAGTTACTCTAAAACGTGAAGCCCGATCATCTTTCACATATAACCGATCAGGAACTGCTGGAGAAGTTTTATGCTTCAAAAGACAACCAATGGCTGGGGCATTTGCTTCATCGCTATACCCTGCTTCTATTGGGGGTTTGTATGAAGTATATGAAGAACGAAGAAGAGGCGACAGACTGTGTGCAGCAAGTGTTTTTGAAATGCATCACCGAACTGCACAAGTACAAAGTAGACTATTTCAAGAGCTGGGTATACATGGTAGCGAAGAATCATTGCTTGATGAAAATTCGCGACCGACAAGGCAAGATCGCTACCGAATGGAAGGATCACATGAATGAGGTTCCGGAGGAAGAAGCCAATAAGCAGTTGCATGTGGAGAAAGACCGTCAGCTTGAGCTGATGGAAGCCAGTTTAAAAGAACTGAATCCGGAGCAGCAACAATGCGTAACTTTGTTCTATCTGGAGAAGAAATCGTATCAAGAAGTAGCCGAAACCACCGGCTTCTCGATGATGCAGGTAAAAAGCCATATTCAGAATGGCAAACGAAATTTGAAATTATTATTAGAGAAAAAATTAGCCGGTCGCTAAAAGACCATGAACAAGGACTTATTAAACATATTATCCAATAGCAACAAAGACATCGACAATCAGAAGCTCATGGATTATTTGAGCGGAAAATTGCCCGAGTCGGAGAAGCATGAAGTGGAACGTTGGATGGCCGACAATGAGTTTGCCAACGATGCCATGGAGGGTCTCGAGCAATTCGAGAACACCCGCAATATGGAACAATATGTAACCGATCTCCACAAAGACCTTGGCAAATACATCCAATCCAAAAAATCACGCCGCGAAAAACGCAAACTCCCCGACAATACCCTCGCTATTATTGCAATTGTGTTGGTGGTGGTGCTGTGTTTGGTGGGGTATTTTTTGGTACAGAAAGCCAAATAGGGTGTTAGGCGTTAGGCCTTAGGCGTTGGGCCTTAGGCTTTAGGTTGTTAGGCTTTAGGTTGTTGGGCATTAGGCTTTAGGGTGTTAGGCCTTAGGAACCCTTTGTGAGTCCAACTTTTTTTTAAAGCAAGTTATTTACACTTGACTGCATTTTATCCTTTCTTCGTTTGCTTCATTTTAAAGTTAAAAAATAATGAGCTATTCAAGAAGTAAATAATACAACCTGAATAACTCATGTACTTAATGATTTAATCATTTTATAGCCGATAGCTAAGGCCTAATAACCTAAGGCCTAAAAACCTAATCCCTACTGATACTGAATATAAATCGGCTTCGGTTTCAGTTTCAACACTTCTTCCGGACTCATCACGTGACTGTTTGCTTCTTTTAAATCGTTTTTGTAGAAGAGTTTGAAACCGGTGAACTGAACTGGTTCGGGGTAAATGAATTGTCGGTAGGTATTGATCTTACGCGCTTGGTGGCCCCAACCATCCATGTCCATAACAATTTGTACTTCCGGACGCAATTTGATGCTTTGAGAATTGGTCACCATTTTACGTGTGAAGCGGTGCACCACTAGAATTTTAGGAGGAAGGTTGTTTGCCTTCACCAATTTAGCGAGATAATCGGCTACGTAGTTAATATCGGCAGCATCAAAAGTACCCACTACTTTACCGGGAGCTTGACCGCCTTTCATAGAAAACTCGGGGTCGATTCCGAAATGCACGTTTGGCATTTTGAGGTATTTCTCCAATAAAGGCACTTCTTGTTCGAGGGTGCTCAATCCCACTTGAATATCGATGAATACGAGGGCATTGATTTTTTCGGCCATTTTCAACACTTTATCGATCTCCTTGGCCGGCATGCGCAAACGGTATTTGCCACCATCGCCCGGACTACCCTGAGCGGTTACGGCAATATAATGCAAGGCAGGAATCACTTTCACGGTAGTATCGGCGGCTTGCCATTTCTTTACTTCACCTTGAAGCATTTCCAACATTTTGGGTTCTGCGTATTCGCCCAAAACACCCATGCGGGTTGAATAGAGGTTACCATAGTAGGCTACAATTCTGTTGAAAGGAAGAATGGCACCTGCTGCGGGAAACTCATGTTTAACGGGCCAGCGACCGGAAGAATCGCCGTTGGCCAAATACTTTTGTAATTGCGTGTACTTCGCTGTGTCAACCGGAGTAAGGGTTCCAACAGCCGGATTAGCGGTTGCCGGTGCTGCGGTAGGCACAGTGTCTTTTTTTGCGGTAAGGTCTTTTGCGGTTTCGTTGGCATTGTTGCAGCTAAAAGAAAGTAAGCTGCTGGCGGTAAGAACGCAGGTAATGGCTGCGCTGGCGATGGTTTGCTTCATTTGATATCTGTTTCGACTTTTTAGGTGTGCAAAATTAAGGTGAAGTCGCTGAAATTCAGCTAAAAACGTGCCATTTCAAGAAAATATTGCAGCGCGCTTGCCTGAAATGAACCGCTTCTATTTCGAGTAGACGAGGAGGTAATTTGAGAAGGTTGTATCTTTCTAAAAAAATAGTATGAAGACCATTCGATGGGGCATATTGGGCTGCGGTAAGATAGCGCGAAAATTTGCAGCCGACTTGGCATTGGTATCGGGATCGGAATTAACGGCAGTGGCCTCGCGCGACTACGCAACGGCAGCTGCTTTTGCTGCGGAATTCCCTTCCAAACACATATTGGGCAGTTATGAGGCCTTGGTATCGCATCCTGAAGTGGATGTAATTTATATAGCCACACCGCATGGATTTCACCACGAGCATGCGATCTTATGCATGAAACATGGGAAGCATGTGTTGTGCGAAAAAGCCTTTGCGTTGAATACGCGTCAGGTAAAGGAAATGATTGAAGTAGCGAAAGAAGAAAAAGTGTTTTTGATGGAAGCCTTGTGGTCGAAGTTTCTGCCTCACTATAAGAAGTTGATGGAATTTATAAGAGAAGGAAAATTGGGTGAGTTGAAAAACGTGCTCATCAATTTCGGTTTTGCGACACCGGTACCCACGCCTGCACGCATGTACGATCCGAAATTAGGCGGAGGCAGCTTGTTAGACATAGGGATCTATAATATCTTTTTTGCAATGTCGGTACTTGGAAAGCCCGATACCATTGAAGCGAGCATGACAGCTGCGAGTACGGGTGTGGATGAGCAATGTTCGATGGTATTCAAGTATAAAAAAGGAGCGATCGCGCAACTACTGAGTTCCTTCTCTACCAATTTAGCTACTGAGGCGGATATTTCAGGTACACAAGGGCGTATTCGATTGAAGACAAGATTCTATGAGCCTTCTACCACTTTTGCGTATTATCCGGGGAGAGTAGACAGTGAAACCATCATTCCTATTGAGAAGAGTATTGGTTGGGGATATTCGTATGAAATTGCGCATGTGAATGACTGTTTGAGAGCGGGGCTAGTGGAAAGTCCGGTGATGACCTGGAAAGACAGTGTGGAGTTGATGGAAGTGATGGATGAGGTGAGAAGAAAGGCTGGGATTGTGTATGAAGTGGATTAGAGGTATTGAATGTTAGGTTGTTGGGCTTTAGGTGTTAGGCTTTTTTTGACCACGGATATCACGGATTTTTACAGATTGGCACAGATTAGTGGTTGAGTAGTTGGTTAGAATGATTCAATTACAGCCTCTAATCTGTGGTAATCCGTTATAATTTGTGCGAATCTGTGGTCAAATAAATATTTGTTCACCGCAGAGAGCGCCAAGAGCGCAGAGAATTCGCTAAGTATTTTGAAACAACAAATAGCACAGATTAGTCTCCGATATTCAATCAACCTGACTGCCGGCTGTTTCATTATTAATTATTACTTCTTAATTATTAATTGGCTCCGGCTGTTTAATTCTTAATTCTTAATTCTTAATTATTATTTCTCCTCACGCTTTCCCCGGCAGAATCCTTCCCCAATACATCCAAGGCAAAATATAACGCTTCAAAATGTACATACTCCAACGTTCCTTGCTTTGGTCGAATGGAAAGGTTTCTTTGGGTTTGTTTTCATAGTCAAATTCTGCGAGCACGAGTTTACCGTAACCTGTTACCAATGGGCAACTCGTGTACCCGTCGTATTTATGAGTGAGGGCTTGGTTTTGAATTGCTTCCAGTAAATTTCCTACTACCACCGGAGCTTGCTTGCGAATGGCCGCACCGGTTTTACTAGTGGGCAAAGCTGCAGCATCTCCTAGTGAAAATACATTGGGGTACTTATTGTGTTGCAAACTGTACTTGTCTACGTCTACCCATCCGGCTGCATTGGCAAGCGGACTTTGTTTGATAAAGTCTGGTGCCCCCTGTGGTGGGGTTACATGTATCATATCGAAATCAACCACATACTCCTGATCTTTGTTCGATTCGCCCACTCCTATAAAAGTTGCTTTCTTCGCAGGGCCATCTACCGCCACCAATTTTACATTGAAATTCAAATCAATATTCGCCCGTTCACACACTTTTAAAAGCGTTTTTTCATATTTAGCTACCGCAAACAATTTCGCAGCGCCACTCCAATATTGAATGTTTGAATTCTTCAATACCCCATGTCTGCGGAAATAATCGGCTGCCATGTACATTATTTTATGTGGGGCACCACCGCATTTTACAGGCGTTGTTGGATTGTGGAAAATGGCTTTTCCGCCTTTAAAGTTCTTGATACATTCGAAAGTATAAGGTGCATGATCATAACTATAGTTCGAACAAACATTGTTTTTGCCCAAGGTTTCTTTCAATCCTTTGATCTCATCCCAATTCAATTGAATACCTGCAGCTACCACCAAGTATTGATACTGTATAGTATCGCCTGTAGCCAATGTTACTCGATTTTGCTCGGGTTGAAAACCGATCACTTTTTCTTTGATCCATTTGCATCCTTTCGGAATAACATCCGCTTCATTTCGCATGGTTTTGCGAATATCAAAAACTCCCGATCCAACCAATGTCCAGGCAGGTTGATAGAAATGCTTATCAGCAGGATCTACAATGGCAATGTCTAACGATTTGTTTTGAAGTAGAAGCTTGGCAGCAACCGAAGCTCCGGCATTTCCGCCACCTATAATTAGGATTTGATGTGATGTAGGCATAGCAATAAATTTTATACACAGTTAGGCAAGATTTTAACAACCGGCGGTGACTATTATCACAGAGTATCTTTTTTATAAATCAAATATTTGTTTTTTGATCAATTACCTATCATGCAAAATATCAATGAGAATTCGCTACAGGAACTGTTTCCCGGACTTGAATTAGCACTTTATGAAGAACTATTAGAACACGGAGAAATAAAACAATACGAAGCAGGTACTACCATTCTTCGTATAGGTCAAGCCATTCGGTCAACGGTTTTAGTGATGGAAGGCATCGTGAAATTGTATCAAGAAGACAATGATGGTAATGAATATTTTCTTTACAACATCCAACCCGGACAAGCTTGCGCCGTTTCAATGGTGTGTTCATTTCAACTGGAAACAAGCCAAGTTATTGCAAAGGCCCTAACCGACATCACGGTATTGACTATTCCGCTTTCTTTTATGGATAAATGGCTCGGCGCCTACAAAAGCTGGCACTATTTCGTAATTCGTACCTACCGTGCGCGATACGATGAACTCATTCGCACCGTCAACGAAATCGCTTTTAAGAACATGGACGAGCGATTGGAATTCTACCTAAAAAATCAAGTGAAGCAGTTTGGTAAAACCGTCAAATTAACGCACCAAGACATCGCCAACGATTTGAATTCTTCTCGCGAAGTCATAAGTCGATTAATGAAGAAAATGGAGCGAAATGGATGGATCGTTATCCATCGAAACTCCTTTGAATGGGTAAGACCGGAATAATTCCGACCTTAGTGATAATCGTCACAGAATTCCGCGTAATTTTTAGTCAGATTTGCATCCTAAACTTATAGAAATGGTCATAGTTGGTTACTTAGCATCGTTGATTATTGGTGTTTCGCTTGGTTTGATTGGCGGGGGAGGCTCTATTCTTACTGTTCCGGTATTGGTGTACTTGTTTGGAGTGAATCCGGTAATTGCAACAGCTTATTCTCTGTTTATTGTTGGTGCCACCAGTTTAGTGGGAGCCTTGCCGAAATACAAATCCGGTGAGGTAAACCTAAAAACAGCCTTGATTTTTGGAGTTCCTTCAATCGCCGCTGTTTTTGCGACGCGCGCCTTTATTGTACCGGCTATCCCCCAAGAAATGGGACATATCGCCGGTATTGCTATTACCAAAGGCCTGCTTATGATGTTGCTTTTTGCCATTCTCATGGTGTTCGCATCTGTTTCTATGATACGATCAAAAAAGAAGCAAGAAGAAGCAGAAAGTACGGTGCAAACATTTAATTATCCTTTGATTTTATTGGAAGGACTGGTTGTGGGTACACTAACGGGATTAGTAGGAGCAGGTGGCGGTTTCTTGATTATTCCCGCACTCGTATTATTGAGTAAACTTCCAATGAAACAAGCAGTAGGAACATCCTTACTTATTATCGCAGCCAAATCGCTTATCGGCTTCACAGGAGATCTTGGAAAGCAAACCATGGACTGGACACTCTTACTAAGTGTTACAGCACTAGCAGTTCTTGGAATTTTTATTGGCAATGCCATGAGTAAAAAAGTGTCTGCCGATGGATTGAAAAAGGGCTTTGGGTGGTTTGTGTTAGTGATGGGAATCTACATCATCATAAAAGAATTGATGTTCCCTTCAGGCGGACATTAACTGTGTGACTTTTGTCATTGATGCAATATTAATATTCTCTCAACTTTGATTTATAAAATATCAGAAATGAAAATAGAACAGATTTATACCGGATGTTTAGCTCAAGGAGCTTATTATATCGAAAGCAATGGTGAAGCAGTGATCATCGATCCATTAAGAGAAGTGCAACCGTACATTGATCGCGCTGCAAAAAACAATGCAAAGATCAAGTACGTATTGGAGACGCATTTTCACGCCGATTTCGTTTCAGGTCACCTCGATCTTTCTAAAAAAACAGGGGCTCCTATTGTTTACGGCCCGAATGCAAAACCCAATTTTGAATTTCATTCCGCTAAAGACGGTGAGATTTTAAAAGTAGGAAATGCTACCATTAAAGTGTTGCATACTCCAGGACATACAATGGAAAGTACTTGTTATTTATTGAGTGATGAAACAGGCAAAGAGGTTGGATTGTTTAGTGGCGATACCCTCTTTATTGGTGATGTAGGTCGTCCCGATCTTGCTCAGAAAGTAAAAGCAGACCTTACACAGGAAATTTTAGCAGGCCATCTCTTCGATTCTTTGAGAAATAAGATCATGCCTTTGTCTAACGATATCGTTGTATATCCCGCTCACGGAGCCGGTTCGGCCTGTGGTAAAAACATGAGTAAGGAAACAACAGATCTACTCGGGCATCAAAAGCAAGTGAACTATGCACTCCGTGCCGATATGACGAAGGAAGAGTTCATCAAAGAAGTAACAACCGGATTGGTTGCTCCTCCGGCTTATTTCCCTTTGAACGTGATGATGAATATTCAAGGATATGATAGCATCGATAAAGTATTGGAACGTGGTCTCCATGCCATGAGCCCCAACGCTTTTGAAACAGCAGCCAATGAAACAGGCGCTCTGATGTTGGATGTTCGTGCTGCTCAGAAATTTGCCCAAGGTTTTGTGCCCAATTCAATTAATATTGGTTTAGAAGGAAATTTTGCCCCTTGGGTGGGTGCAATGATTCCGGATATCAAACAAGAAATATTACTCATCTGCGAGCCGGGTACCGAAGAAGAAGTGGTAACGCGTTTGAGTAGAGTAGGCTACGACTATGTGATCGGATATTTAGAGGGCGGATTTGATGCCTGGAAAAATGCCGACAAAGAAGTAGACTCTATCAAGAGTATTTCAGCTGAAGAACTTGCTGCAATCATGGATACAAATCCACAAGCAAATGTGTTAGATGTGAGAAAGAAAAGCGAATACTTCAGCGAACACATCGTTTCTGCAGAAAATGCGCCACTCGATTTCATCAACGACGCCATGGCGCAAATTAACATAGACAAAACCTACTACGTGCATTGCGCGGGTGGCTATCGTTCAATGATCTTTACATCTATTTTGAAAGCTCGTGGTTTCGATAATTTGATTGATGTAAAAGGCGGCTTCAAAGCCATTAAAGAGTCGGGTAAATTTACTGTTACGGATTATGTTTGCCCCTCTACCATGTTGTAAAAATTAGTTTCAGGTTAAGGTATATAGGTTAAGAGGGAAGACAGCCGTCTTCCCTTTTTTTAAAAATATTCTTATGACAATTTCAGAAATACTTAAAAGTCCCGATACATTGCTTGTTGATGTGAGAACACCGCCCGAATACCAAATGGGTCATATTGAAGGCGCCATCAATATTCCACTTGATCAAATTCCTTATCGCTATAGTGAGATCCCCGGACTTGGATCGAAGAATGTTGTATTCTATTGCAGAAGTGGCAACAGAAGCGGACAAGCCATCGCTTATTTGCGCATATTGAGGATAGAGAATATTTACAATGGAGGCGGCATTGATGACGTGGCTTTTTACCTCAACTAGTATTCATGAAACAAGTACTTCTCAAAAATAAAATACCCCTCATTGGGGCAGGTGTAGGCATGATTGCAGGGTTTTTCTATTGGAAATTCATAGGCTGTAGTTCCGGCACTTGTATGATCACTTCTAAGCCCCTAAATAGTACCGTTTATTTCGGAGTAATGGGGTACCTGGTTTTCAGTTTATTCAGAAAGTAACACAACTGCTTTTATTTTTTTATTTCATTGCTATGTATTTCATTAGAAAACTAGTGAGTACAGGGGCCTTACTTTTTATTGCCCTTTACTCGCATGCGCAACATCAAGAACTTAACGAACATCCCAAAACTTGGAATGGAGAGAAAACGCTATCACAAGATACCACCTCGTTTCTGTCGGCCTTTAGTCGAGGAAAGTTCACCGGCCATTTTCGATATTTTTATATGAATACGAACAATGAAAAAGGCCTGAGTGATTACCATGCTCAAGCAGCAGGAGGCGGACTTCAATACCATACGGCTCTTTTTCATGGATTCCAATTTGGCGTTAGTGGCTTCTTTGTTTTTAACGTGGGGTCTTCTAATTTAACCATTCCCGATTCAAGTACAAAGCAACTGAATCGCTACGAAATAGGCCTTTACGACATTACTGATCCTTCAAATACAAAGAACATTGATCGTCTCGAAGAACTTTTCATACGATATTCCAAATACAATATCACCCTTACTGTTGGACGGCAGCTTATGAATACACCGTTCATTAACCTGCAAGACGGAAGAATGCGCCCCACCGAAATAGAAGGAGTAGATGGTATTTACAAGAAAAGGAAGACAAAAATTGAAGCGGCCTATATCTATCAACTCTCTCCAAGAAGCACTGTTGAGTGGTACAATATTGGTGAATCAATAGGGCTCTATCCATCCGGAGTTAACCAAGATGGAACAAAATCGCAATACAAAGGTAATCTTGAGTCGAAAGGAATTCTTTTAGGAGGCATTTCACAAGAAGTGGGGAAGGAAATCAAACTTCAATTGTGGAACCAATTCACAGAGAATATTTTCAATTCTGTGTTTTTTCAGGCTGATTACTCTCGTG
Organism: Chitinophagaceae bacterium UBA3961; assembly: GCA_002385265.1. GTDB lineage: Bacteria > Bacteroidota > Bacteroidia > Chitinophagales > Chitinophagaceae > Endoryza > Endoryza foliicola. The sequence continues at coordinate 35,529 of DGDD01000145.1, read as the reverse complement.
TTTTGAAGAATAAATCAAAGCTCATCGCAGGTTTTCAAACCATCCATCAACAAATTATTCATCACGGTGGTAACGAGGATCCAACGAAGACCTACTTTCAAAAAGGCGCCTCATCGCACACCTACGGTGCTAAATTTGGTTGGGAGAACAAGCGCTGGCAGTTTTCTGCTAACTACAATAGAATTACAAAACATGGAAGGTACTTGATGCCAAGAGAGTGGGGGAGAGATCCCTTCTTTACTTTTCTTCCACGTGAGAGAAACGAAGGTTTAGGCAATGTACATGCTTACGTTGTAAAAGGAGGATATGCAATCCCAAAACAACCATTGAAGATACAAGCTGCTTGGGGCTATTACCAACTGCCCGATCCTACCAATTTTGAATTGAATAAATATGGAATGCCTTCGTATTCGCAACTAAACATCGACTTACGTTATGAATTGCAAGGTTTCTTCAAAGGCTGGGATCTGCAAGTATTGTATGTGAACAAGGAAAGTCAGGGTCATACTCATAACAACAATAAATACGTGATCAACAAGGTGAACATGGATCAGTGGAACTTGGTATTGAATTTTCATTATTAGTGCTTACTCACCGCAAAGCCCGCAGAGTCCGCAAAGGTTTCGCAAAGTATTCCCTTTATCCTCCTTCCCGTATTCCGGTTGTTTAATTAGTACTTATTAATTATTAATTATTAATTCCTCCCCCTCTTCCTCCTCCTGTTCTTTCTCTGTATTTCATTTCCACCTTCACAAATTATTTTCCCAGCTTCCAATTAATAATTCGCCTTATCGCACCAAAGTGACTATCATCACCGATAAGCTCCTGCCATCCCCTCATATTTGTATTCTAAACTCAATTTAGCTATGATCGAGATGCTCAAGCAACCCTGGCCTTGGTATGTGGCCGGTGCTATTATTGGACTCATTGTACCCGCGCTTCTTTTACTCGGTAACAAACACTTTGGCATTTCTGCAAATCTCAGACATGCCTGTGCTGCTTGTTTCCCCTCAAACATCAAGTTTTTCAAGTACGATTGGAAGAAAGAAATCTGGAACTTCTTCTTTGTGGGTGGAATTTTTGCAGGTGCAATCATTGCCGCGCAATTATTAGCAAACCCTGATCCGGTGGTTGTGCATCCTGAGTTGGCTGCTGAACTGAAATCGTATGGCATTACCGACAACTCCAATTTGCTCCCCGCTGAATTGTTCTCTTTGCAAAGCTTGTTCAGTATTCGTGGGCTGATCATGCTGGTAGGTGGTGGCTTCTTGGTTGGATTTGGAGCGCGTTATGCAGGAGGTTGTACTTCCGGACATGCTATTATGGGCCTAAGCGATTTGCAATGGCCTTCTTTAGTTGCAACAATCATGTTCATGGTTGGAGGTTTTGCAATGGCCAATTTCATCCTTCCCTCTATTTTAAAACTAACCATTTAATTTATCATGAGTACTCAAGTAAACATAACAACCATCACACCTCAACAAGAGGCACTAGATTTTGAAGTACGCTCCCTCGATACCATGTGTGTGAACGAATCACACATGCATCACCCTTGGTGGTATAATTTCAAATATGCAGCCGTAGGATTGATCTTCGGAGTAGTTTTTGTAAAGGCAGAGATCATCTCTTGGTTTCGTATTCAAGAAATGTTCCGTTTGCAAAGTTTTCACATGTATGGAGTTATCGGAACAGCTGTAGTAGTAGGAATCATTTCAGTATGGCTGATCAAAAAATTCAAGGTAAAAACCATACACGGTGAAGCCATTGAATTTCACCCAAAGAAGTTCAATAAGGGCCAAATATACGGAGGCTTATTGTTTGGCCTTGGCTGGGCTGTGACAGGCGCTTGCCCCGGCCCACTCTTTGCACAAATTGGAACTGGTGCCTTGGTAATTTCTGTAGTAGTGCTCAGTGCCATCGCCGGTACTTGGACCTACGGTTATTTCCGCGATAAACTGCCCCATTAAAATTTTTATAGTTCATATCTATGGTGTTTGTACATGTGCATTTTCATTAATGTTTAGTGTATTCATTAGGGCCGATTCCTCGGCCTTTTTTATTGTGCTTTTATTCACCGCAAAATGCGCAAAGCCCGCCAAGAAGCCGCAAAGTATTCATCTTCCTCGTCTCCTCCCTCCTGTATTCCGGCTGTTCCATTATTAATTATTACTTCTTAATTCTTTATCCCCCTGTTCTTCTCCCTCTACTTTCTCTGTATTTCCTCTATCCTCGTCTCCTCTCATCCTCGTTCCTGTTTTCGGCTGTTCCATTATTAATTATTAATTCTTAATTATCTCCCTCCTCCCTCTCACATCAGTGACTTCAGTCACCATCATTCACAAATTATTTCGTAATTTTTACATCACTTCACTCAAATTGCTATTCACATGAAATGGAAAGAAAACTGGCCGCTCTATATTGTATTGCTGTTAATAATAGTGGGCTCGTTTGAAGTAATGAATCGTCCTTCAAAAAACGTACTAAACAGAATTGCAGCAGATACTACTTCTTCAAAGTATTGGATAGGACCGGATCTATCCTTCGACAATAGTCTCACAAAAGAAGAAAGAGCCCAGATTATTTATGGTCAAGACCTCATCGCCAATACTTCTTATTACTTCGGTCCTAAGGGAACCATTGCAGCAATTACCAATGGTATGAATTGTCAAAATTGCCATCTCTCCGCAGGCAATCAACCTTGGGGCAACAATTACGGAGCCGTTGCTTCTACCTACCCCAAATTCAGAGATCGAAGTGGAACGGTTGAATCGATGTCGAAGCGCGTGAACGATTGCTTTGAAAGAAGTTTGAATGGACAAGCCATTGATACCAATAGCAATGAGATGACAGCCATACTCACTTATATGAAGTGGTTAGGAAAGGAAGTGCCAAAAGGAACCAAGCCAAAGGGTACAGGTATTCGTGAATTAAAATACTTGAGTGTAGCAGCAGACCCTACTAAAGGGAGACAGGCTTATGCTGAAAAATGCCAATCCTGTCACGGAGCAAATGGACAAGGCATGCTAAACGAAGCAGGTAACGCCTATACCTATCCACCATTATGGGGTGAACATAGTTACAATTCAGGAGCCGGGCTTTTTCGACTCTCACGTTTGGCAGGCTATATTAAAGACAATATGCCTTATCAACAAGCAACACACGACAACCCTTCTCTTTCAGATGAAGACGCGTGGAACATCGCAGCATTTGTAAATTCACAACCTCGTCCTTCAAAAGATCTAAGTAAAGACTGGCCCGATATCTCTAAAAAACCAATAGATCATCCATTTGGCCCTTATGCAGATGGATTCAACGAAGCGCAACACAAGTTTGGTCCTTTTCAACCCATCGCCGACGCAAGAAAAGCCCAAGCCAAAAAATAAAACGAAGATTGCTATGCCAACGAATAATAGACGCGATTTTCTGCGCAAAGCAGGAACGCTTTCTGCTGCACTCGGTTTGGGTTTCGATACCCGTGCAGCCAACTTAACGAATACGGAAAATGATAGTTCGAGTCACTTAGATGATTCAATCCATACTGGCGGAAATTTTGAATTGACCATTCTACAAACAACCGATATTCACTGTCAACTTCACCCGCACGATGAACTCTTCTGGGAAAACAATCAAGCAGTGTTTAGGAAAACAGGCGGCTACGCACATCTCGCCACCTATCTCAATAAAGAACGCAAGAACAATGCCCATACCTTTGTAATCGATACCGGTGATATGTTTCAAGGCAGTGAGCTCTCCGTAAAAACTACGGGCAAGGCCATGTTACCCATTTTGAATCAATTGCAGTACGATCTTTACCTGCCGGGAAATTGGGAAGTAGTGTATGGCAAGAAATCAATGCAACAGCTTCTGGGGTCACTCCATGCACCTAAAATTTGTGCAAATATGTACCACGATCTGGGTGAAGGAAGAAAAGGGGAACTTGTTTTTCAACCCTATCATATATGGAATGTGAAAGGGGTAAAAATTGGCTTTATTGGATACACAGATCATCTTGTTCCTTTACGACAATCACCGAACTATAGTAAAGGAATTATTTATACAAAGCCGGAAGAAAACATTGCTTACTATATCGATGTGTTGAAAAATCAGGAACAATGCGAATACATTATGGTTATTGCGCATTTAGGTCTGTCGCAACAAATTCACTTGGCCAATTTGTCTGAAACAGCGGGAGTAGACTATATATTGGGAGGCGATACACACGAACGGGTGCGTAAACCCATTGTTTGCAAGTATTGTAAAGTTGTAGAACCAGGCGCTTTTGGTTCCTTTGTTGGAAAGCTGAAACTTATTGTGGAGAATGGCAAAGTAGTAAAAGATGATTATGAATTGATTGAAATAGATGCATCGAAATACAAAGAGGACAAGGCAATGAAAGAACTCATTGCTCAAAATGAAGCGCCTTTTGCCGAATCGATTCACAAAATAGTAGGCTATAGTACCATTCCATTGTACCGATATTTTGTGGTCGAGAATCCAATTGACACTATGATTTTGAATGCACTGAAATGGCAAATGAAAGATGTAGACATTGTACTTTCAAATGGATTCCGCTTTTGCCCTCCCCGAACAACACCCGATAGTACCGGAAATATTCCCATAACTGAAGGATTTATCTACGATATGCTTCCTGTAGACAGCACCGTTAGAACGGCAGAAATCACTGGGAAACAGTTGTGGGAATGGTTGGAAAAAGAATTGAACAATGTTTTTGCCGCGAATGCATCCGAACGATTTGGTGGATGGTTGATCAAGTTCAAAGGAATGGAAATTAGCTTCAATGCCTTCGGTGAAAAAGGTAAAAGGGTACAAGAAGTGAAAGTGGGTGGCGAAGCATTGAACCTCGATAGAACCTACCGCGTATGTGCCTGCGAACGCGATGGCGACCCTGCCGATATGCTCTGTCGAATCAAAGGCGTGAAGAATGCAAAAAACACTACTTATACCCTGCACCAAGTAATGCGTGATTACCTTGCCTCCAATTCGCCCGTTACCCCAACGCCACCCAGGGCGGCAAAAATTTTGGACGCGCCTCAAACATTGCTAACACAAGTAACAGGCGTTGACTATTCGTTTACTTAGTTGCAAGCTTATCGAATCCGTACCCTATAGTTTTGCTTTTAAAATGTGTCGATTTGTGCTTACTTCCGATATTGTATCTATCAAACGTGTCCGACTGGAAATAAGTTGATAAGTGCATGTTTTTAACCATGATGAGAACTAAATCAAAAGGCCTTTCTTCGATTTTCTAACTAATAAAATAAATTAGCAGATCTCAGACTTCCAAAGCACTTTCATGGTACAACACATTCTTAGCTGTGCTATTACACCTCCTAATCCCGTTAAGAGGGCTATAATAAAAAGTGTATAGCCGGCGCTCAGGAAATGAATCAATAAAGCAACCATTACCGCTCCTGCAATGTAGCCACTATCGCGCCAAAATCTGAATATACTCATCACCTGAGCTCTTTGATCTGGATGTGTATTTTCTGCAATAGTTGAGAGGAAACTTGGATAAACCAACGCGGTCCCTAAGCCCAGTAACACTGCAGAAATAAGTAATAACCAGAATGCATTGACTGAAAGAAAGAGTAAGAGTGCTGCAGACTGTAGCAACATTCCGGCAGTAATCAATTGTTTTTTGCAATATCGGTCGCCAATCATTCCGGTAAAAAGCTGCGATATTCCCCAAACCATTGGATAAAGTGCAATTACAAGTGCAGTTTCTTCGCTACTGATCATTTTTTGTAGCAGAATAGTTGGAGCCAATACCCACATTGCACCATCATTTAAATTATTCAAAAAGCCATTAATGGTAGTGCTACCAATATTTTGATGTTTCCAACTTGTATCAATCCATACATTTCGCAAGTAGGCAATTTTTGAACTCCGAGCTTCGTAAGTTACATGGTGCTGAGTATCTTTAATGAATACTGTACTTAGGGTTATTCCCAATAACACAGCAAGAAGAGAAGGTAGAAAGCTCCAAAATGGTGAATTGGTTTGATGTAACAAGAGCATTGAAAGATATGCTGAAACACCGATTGCCAGATAGCCGGCAAATTCATTAAGCCCCATCGCAAAACCTCTATTTTTAGTGCCAACAAGATCAATTTTCATGATTACTGTGCTAGACCATGCAATACCCTGATTCAATCCTAATAGAACATTAGCAACAATAACCCAATTCCAATTGGGTGCGTATATTAATAAAAGAGGAACGGGGAAACCCAGCACCCACCCCACTAGCAACACTTTTTTTCTGGTAAACACCTGCAATAGCTTACCCACCAATAAATTCGCTACTGCTTTTGAAATTCCAAAGGCCATTACAAAACTAGAAATAGCTACAATACTTTCAATTCCATACCACTTTAGGCCCACTTCTCCCATAATGCCTCTTTCCGATCCGAGTACGGCACCAACAAAAAGGTTAGCAGCAACAAGCAGCCAAAACTGGACTTTATTTTCTCTCAATCCTTGCATTAATATGAAGTTAGCCAATCTTTGTTGATTCGATTGTGATTGTAATCACAATAGCTGTTTTTTAGTCATGGAGTGATTATCAAGATCTAATCTATTGAAAAATTGCTTTTCTGCAGGTTGCCTTTTATGATTTCGTTGGTTAAGTAAAAGCCTTACATTTTACTGCAGACAGGTACTGCATTCTCATTTTTCCGTACCTTCCCTTATGTTCTCTAAACGGATTATTTGGGTGCTCCACATACTAGGCTGGTTACTGCTGTTCAGTTTGATACAGTTGTTCATTTATGGAAATAGCAACGCTCATTTTGAATGGAGGCACTTGCTCAGTGTACACTTCTTGATTTTTTTCATCATCTACTGTGGGTTATTCTATGTCAATCTGGAGCTGTTGTTTCCTCGGCTACTTCTTTCCAAGCTGATCTTAGTTTATTTGCTGTGTATCGGCGCTTTCTTATCGATCATTTTATATACTACACCATTCGATCATTTAATGCAACAGGGGGCAGATCCTAATAATTTTCCGCCTATATCACCCAATCAATTCAAAGTACCTCCTCCTCCAAATGGACCAATGCCAAGAGGCAAACCACAACTCGATATTGTGAGTTTAATATTATTTATATGTATTTGGACAGCTTCCTCTGCCATTGCCATTTTTAGAAGATTGCAACAAACAGAACGTCGCTTACTTCAAGCCGCCGCTGAAAAATCAGCCGCCGAATTGGCCTTCTTTAAAATGCAAGTGAATCCGCATTTCCTCTTTAATACGCTCAATAATTTATACGCACTCACCTCCACTAAATCGGAGAAAGCTGCTCCTGCTATTTTGCAACTCTCCAATCTCATGCGCTATATCAATGACGAAATGGGAAAGCCAACCGTTCCGGTAGAACGTGAAATAGAATGCATTCAAAATATCATTGATTTGCAAAAATTACGATTGAACAAACTCACTACTATCAATTTCAATATCGAAGGAGACTTTGAAAACATCCAAATCGCCCCGCTAATTTTCGTTCCTTTTGTGGAAAACCTTTTCAAACACGGTGTGAGCAACCATGAATCCTCCAATATTATCATCTCTTTAACACGAAATGGGCACGATATTCGCTTTCATACTAGTAACCGTAGATTCAATTTGCGGTCGAGTTCAGAACGCACCGGTACCGGTATTTCCAATATCCAAAAAAGACTGGAATTGCTTTATCCCGGAAAACATCAGTTGTCGATTACCAACACCCCCAATTCATTTACCGTAGATCTAACGATCGAAGCAACTGTTGCAACATGAACTCAACCTTGATCAAATGCGTCGTTATCGACGATGAACCCCTTGCTATTCAAATACTGGTGGATTATATCAGGCAACACGCATCATTGAACTGCGTGAACACTTTCGATGATGCCGTGGCTGCCAAAAACTGGTTGAACAACAATGAAGTAGACCTCCTGTTCCTTGATATCAATATGCCCGATATCAACGGATTGGAACTACTCAAATCACTTGAAAAGCCACCTGCGCTTGTGTTTACGACAGCGCATCGAGAACATGCGGTTGATGGGTTCGACTTAAACGCTGTCGATTACCTGCTCAAACCCATTTCACCCGATCGCTTTGCAAAAGCCGTGGCAAAATTGGAAACCTTGTTCCAACCCAATGAAGACGATAACTATATTATGGTGAACGTAGAATATAGGAACGTAAAGATCTTGTTGAAAGAAATTGTGTACTTGGAAAGCCTTGAAGATTATGTTCGAATTCACCTAAAATCCGAAAAGCCGATCTTAACCTTATCTACTTTGAAATCAATGGTAGAAAAACTTCCTACCACTATATTTCAACGGATACACCGAAGCTTCATTATTTCAAAAAATGAAATAAAAGGAGTTACATCTCGTAAAGTGAAATTGTCTAATGGTACAGAACTACCCGTTAGCGACACCTATATTGATTTCACCAAAGAATGGCTCGCCAACCATTCTAAATAAGATGTCTTTATTTTCAACGGTTGCGAAGCAACCCTATTAATTCTTAATTCTTAATTTCTCTAATAGTTTGTTAAACGACATCTCATTAATAAACTTTTCAAATCACGAACTGTCCTACTCACAACTAAATACTTCATACTTATTCATCATTTCTACTCACAAGCTCCGTTTTTAAATTCCGTTCTGTGTTCCTTTATGTCCGAATGAAGTCTGATATCCAAGAAATTACCGGAAGACTTCGCCGATACCTCGCTCACTTCGATGTATCAGATGAAGTCTTCTTTTTTACATAGAACGAAAAAAATGGATTGCTTGAACTAAACGCTCATAACCAATAAGTATGAAGACAATCCTTCCAATTACCGTAGTATTCTTGTCCGTAATTAGTAGCCAATCATTTGCACAATTTTCCATACCTAAGTACGAAATAGGGTTGAGTGTTGGAGGCTATGTGTATCAGGGCGATTTAACGCCCGGCCGCTTTGGTTCCTTAAAAACAATTAGACCAGGCTTTAGTCTTTCCGGCGCCCGCCTCTTAAGCGATGTTTTTTCTGTAAGAGCCAATATCAGTTACGGGCGTTTGGTTGGAAACGAATCTTTGTATTCGCATCCCGAGTACCGTCAACAAAGAAATTTTAAATTTTCAACACCTGTATGGGAACTCGGAGCTTCGGTGGTATACAATGTTTTTGGAACCAACTTACGACCTTCTGAACGACCACGTCTAACACCATACATAACCGCCGGAGTTTCACTCGCATTTCTTAATATTAAGCGCGACTGGTCAGGTGTCAATACTTCTTATTTCGGTGAATCCTCAACTGTTATATCCGGACTCGCCACAGATACCACTCACCGAACTCCAAGTGTACTGCCTGTTGTTCCAATAGGAGTGGGACTGCGTTACTCAATCAACGATCGATGGGCTGCTACCGTAGAAACTTCTTATCGAATTACCGTAACAGATTATTTAGACGGATTTAGTGATGCCGCTAATTCCGGACAGAAAGATTACTATCATTCAACATCTATCGGCATTGTATACCGCTTCATTGGTTCCAAAGGAATAAAATGCCCTAAATTTTAATAGCAAGGAAACCTTTTTGATTGTGTAAACGTACATTATTCAAACGCTAAATACATCCAAATGAAAAGGCTCTTCATTGGCAGCACTTTGTTGTTGCTTACAGTTTTATTCGCTTGTAGTAAGTCATCAAGTACCACCAATAGTACGACTACTCCATCGCCAGCAGATTGCAGTGCAACCATTTCATTTTCTGCAACAGTGAGTCCTATTATTAGTGCAAGCTGCGCCATTGCAGGATGTCATGCTTCTGGAAGTAGCAACGGACCTGGCGCTCTTACAACCTATGCTCAAATTAGTGCCGCCAAAGGCTCTATAAGCTCAGCCGTAGCAAATGGTTCAATGCCCAAAGGCAGTAGTTTAACAGCATCCCAAAAACAAGCAATCGTGTGCTGGGTTTCGCAAGGCGGAGCGAATAATTAATAATTAAGAATTAATAATTAATAATGAAACAGCCGGCAGTCAGGTTGATTGAATATCAAGGGCTAATTTGTGTTAATCTGCTTTAATCTGGGATATCTGTGGTGAAATAATTCACCGCGGAGATTCTTCGGGCAAGGATTCGCTGTGTTAACGCTGCGTTCGCTGCGCCGCCGCGGTAAAAGAAAACAAACAATCTTCGCGAATACTCCACGCTCTTTGCGCCCCCTGCGGTGAATTCTTAACTCTTAATTCTTAATTCGTATTTCCACTCCAACCACCAACATTCTCCCCGGTGCCGTATTATAATACCTTCCTCCATTCGCATTCAAATCAAATCCCAAGCAATACTTGCTATCCGTTAAATTCTCTCCCGCAACATAAAAATCAATGCGCAAACTCTTACCAAGATTCTTGCGAAGCCCCGCTCTCAGACTCATCAAATGAGTAGCAGCCGCTTTTTCACTGTTCGCATCATTCACCGGAATGGTATCTATATATTGGTACGTTAAATTACCATACAAACCATTCTTCATGTTGCCATCCAATCCAATTAATAGATTGTGTTTTGGAACACTCGGCAAAAACTTACCCGAATAGTCAACCGAACCTTTTACAAAGTCTTTGTACTTGAAATGGTAATATTGATAAGTGGTCCATACTTTCAAAACCGATGTTTTGCTCACATTTCTATACAACTCATAAGAACTATAGAGTTCAAGACCCTTTTGATTGGTTGCTCCTGCGTTTACAAAATAGTCTCTGCCCTGCGTATCTCGTCTTACCACAATAGCGTTCTTCAATTTATAATAGAACACACTCGCATCAACATAAAGTCGATCTTGCAAATAAGTACCCTTCGTTCCAAGTTCAAAATTAAGACCCTCTTCTGCTTCCAAATCTGTACTAATAACACCACTCGATGGTAAAACTTCTGAACTGGTAGGAGGGGAGAAGCCCTTCGAAACGCTCGCATAAATGCTGTTGGAGCCAAATTTCTGTATTAGCGCAATTCTCGGCGCAAACTCATTCGAATACTTTCTCGATTTTATAGTAATGGGATTAGTGCTCAGTCTTGTTACACTTAATTTCAACTGATTCAAACTGGCGCCCGCAGTAATGCTCAATCCTTCGCTCAAATCAACAGTAGCTTGTGCAAAAACAAAGCCTGTTCTGTTCACAATATCATCATCGGTTTGAAGGGTAGTGGGGTTGCCCGCATTGTTCAAATAAGCTTTCGCATTTGAATAGCCTTGTTGAACTTCGGCACCTAAATGCACGGAGAATCCCTTTTGCTTAAATTGAAAAACCGTTCTTCCTCCAAAATGTGGTTCAATGGCTCTGCTGTACGCGAAAATCCCCGGATTGTTTAACTGAGTATAAGCGCCATACATTGCTGTTGTTTGTTGAAACAACTCACTGAATTTATAAGTGTAGCTCATGCCACTATAAAAAGTCTTTTGGTAGATGGCTGCTTTTGCTGTTTCTGCACCGGGAATGAAACCTGCATTTGGGCGAGCCATTTTTGAAGCCGAATCAAATTCTCTTTTATTCAATCCACCCGGAGTTTGATAGTATAAATTGCTGTATAAGAACTGCGCATTGAATTGTCCTTTCTCACCTGTTTGCTTCAATTGCCAACTCAACACATCTCTGTTCATGGCCGTATGATCTCGGTAGCCATCAGAATACTGCGATTGATAATCGATGGTTTGTTGTGTATTTCCGGAAGCCAGTTTGGCTTGCAAATGAAAATTCTTTGTACCATAGCTTCCAACAGCGGCACTTAAGGTTACACTGTTGCCTACAATTTTATCATCACTTCGGATCAGCATTACGCCACCGGTTCCTGCACCGTACAAGCTGCTGCCCGGTCCTTTGATGATTTCAACAGTATTGAAATTGTAGAATCCTAATTGATTAAAATAGCTATCACCTCCGGGTGTGGTATACGGTAAATCGTTGTAATAGATTTTTACATTGCGAACGCCAAATGGAGAACGAAGCGAACTTCCTCGAATATTCATGCGGTAACTACCCGGCGAACGCTCTTCCATTCGTACTCCCGGTAAGCTATTGAAGGCTTGCAACACATTAAATGGTGCGAAGCGTTGCAATTGTGTTTTATTTATAAGAGCAATAGAAGCGGGTATTTCCACCAATCTTCTGTTTTGTTCAAAGGCAGTAACGGTTACTTTGTCTAACGACTGTGCCGAATCTGAACTACTCAATTGTGCACTCACCGAACCGGCCATCATCGTCATTATCGTGGCAACTACAATCTTCTTCATTTGTCAATTACATTTTGGGAAGGCAAAGTTAGTTCAAAGCAAGGGAATATTATTACCGTATACACAAAGTCATATTTACCGCAGTGGCGCAGCGTAAATGCAGCGCTTCCTCTTATCCTCGCTATTCACCTCCTCCATTATTAATTATTAATTCTTAATTATTAAATTATTTATCTTCCCCAAATGAATTCCAACAAGCTCAAATTATTCGACCTCACCATGATCGTAATTGGACTGGTGATTGGTATGGGAATCTTTCGTACTTCCAAAGATGCAGCCGTAGCAGCTATTAGCCCCTCTATCTTTTTTGCAGCATGGGCCGTGGGCGGATTTGTAGCATTCTGCGGAGCGCTTACTTATGCTGAAATTGGGTCTCGATATCCGGTTACAGGCGGCTATTACAAAATATTCTCAACAGCATACCATCCCTCCATCGCATTCGCGATTAATTGCGTGATTCTTATTTCCAATGCCGCCTCCCTTTCGGGTGTGGCCCTTATTGGTGCTGAATATATTTCACCTTTATTATTGGAAGGAGGGGTAAGCGATACCACCAAGTCTTTCATTGCTATGGGTGCCGTACTCTTGTTCTATGGAGTAAACCTCATGGGACTTAGAATGAGTTCACGCACCCAAAACGTTTTAATGGTGATCAAGATTTCGATGTTGGTGGTGATCATTGCTTCGATCTTCTTTCCGGAACTTTACAACCAAGCACCGCTTCCTACAAAATCTTTGGAAACGGTTCAATGGTCTGCTATTTTATATTCGTTTGGAATTGCCTTGAAAGCCACCTCCTTTACCTACGGCGGCTATCAACAGTCGATCAATTTTGGTGATGAAATTGATCAGCCTGCTAAAACAGTTCCAAGAGCCATCTTCATTGGAATATTGGTGATCATTGGATTGTACATGTCGGCCTCCTACGCCTATTTCAAAATCATTGGATTTGAAGAATTAAAAAGCACTTCCGGAATTGCGGCCATTATTGCCGAAAAAATGTTTGGTCCAACCGGACGCTACGTAGCCTCAATTTTACTGTTTGTAGCAGTATTGGCCTATGTAAATGTATTGTTGCTGAGCAACCCAAGAGTGATGTATGCCATGAGTGAAGACGGAATCCTTCCAAAAGCCTTCATGAAAAAAGATACGACGAAAGATGTGCTTACGGTGAGTCTCTCTGTATTTGCCGGCATTTGTATCATCGTATTATTCTTCGCCGACACCTTCGATAAAATTCTAAGCTTTAGCATTTTCCTCGATTCTATCGGAATGGCCACTTCCGCCGCTACCATTTTCGTCTTGAGAAAAAGAACCCAACACCTCGATAATACCGGTATCTATAAAATGAAGTGGTATCCCATCATGCCCATCATTTTTATCGTGAATTATTTGTTTGTTGGAACCGTTATCGCATTCAGTAATCCGAACTTGGCCCTCGTAGGAACCGTGGTCTTTCTAGCATTCCTCGCCCTGTATTTTTTAGTAATTCAGAAAAGAAAATAACTCTTATGTTTTACATTCAATTTACCGTACAAAACCCGGCTGTTCCATTATTAATTATTAATTCTTAATTATTAATGACTCCAGTGTTTCCTTTCACCCACAACCCCGCCACGCTCTCCTTCATCATCAACGAACTTGGTGAAGACCGTGAAAACTATTTCAATGCGGTGGCTCCACCCATCATTCAAACCAGCAATTTCGCTTTTAAAAAAGTGGACGAACTGCGGGCCGCTTTTCAAGATGAAATGAGCACCTACCTCTATTCGCGTGGTATCAACCCCACGGTCGATATACTTCGCAAGAAACTCGCCGCCCTTGATGAAGCCGAGGATGCACTTGTTTTTAACAACGGGGCCGCTGCTGTATTTGCCGGTGTGCTGGCCAATGTAAAAGCCGGCGATCATATTGTATCGGTACAAAAGCCCTATACATGGGCCTTTAAAATGTTCGAAAACATCTTACCTCGTTTCGGAGTTACAACATCCTATATTCCGGGTCTAACAATAGAAGAATGGAAGGCAGCCACTCGCCCCAACACTACTTTTTTCTACCTCGAATCGCCCAATAGCTGGAATTTCACCCTCCAGCCGCTGGAGGAAATTGCTCAATTTGCGCGTGAACGTGGAATTGTAACACTGATCGACAACAGCCACTGTTCGCCCCTTTTTCAAAAGCCCATTTCCCTGGGCATCGACCTCGCCATGCAAACCGCTACCAAGTACATCAGCGGCCACAGCGATACCCTGGGCGGAGTGCTCACCGGCACTAAAGCGATGATGAAAAAGATATTCGACAGCGAATACAACACAGCAGGAGCGGGCATGCAGCCCTTCAATGCCTTCCTCATGCTTCGTGGCCTTAGAACCATCGTTTCCCGCTTCGAGCGGATCACCACATCCACCCTTACCGTACTCGATTCACTGAAACAACACCCGGCCGTTTCAGAACTCATTTTTCCCTTTGACGCCTCTTTTCCTCAGTTCGAACTGGCTAAAAAGCAAATGACGGGCGCCTGTGGGCTTATCACCATCATTTTAAAAGCAAAAACTCGCGCCCAAATTGTAACGTTTTGCGAAAGTTTGCGTCATATATTGATGGCTGTCAGTTGGGGTGGTCATGAAAGCCTCGCCATCCCCAAATGCGCCGGATTATTCGATCATGAATTTGATCCGGGTAATAGGGAACATCAGATGGTGAGAATTTATGTAGGACTAGAAGATCCCCACTACCTCATTCAAGACCTGGAACAAGCGTTCGCCAAAGCCAACCTAGGCTAACTTTTGTGACATTTTTATGACCGTTTATCATAATTCAAGACTGCAGGCTCGTATTAGAATTACTTTTGTTTTATGAAATACTTTGTATTCTGCCTAAACCTTATACTAATTGCTTCGTTTGCCAAAGCACAAGAAGTTTGGGACCTCAAAACTTGCGTTGACTACGCCATTGCCAACAACATTTCGGTAAAACAAGCCGACATTGACGCCCGTAGAGCCCAATTAACGCTCAAAGCCAATCAGTATAATCAATACCCCTCTCTAACCTTTAGTGTTTCCGGTGGTGTAAACAGCGGTCGTTCCATTGACCCTACTACCAACCAGTTCACCCAGCAACAGCTCCTGTCTTCAGGTATCAGTTTGCAGTCGGGGGTTACCCTTTTTAACTGGTTTTCAATAAAAAACAATATTGCGGGTGCCGGCTTCGATGCACAGGCAGCGTCTGCCAATATTGATAAAGTGAAGAATGACATTGCTTTGAATGTAGCCGTAGCCTACCTCCAAATATTGGTTTCTCAAGAACAAGCCAATATAAGCCGAGTGGCCTTGCAACAAAGCCAACAAAACTACATGAACACCAAAAAGCGAGTTGATGCCGGCGCGCTACCTGAATTAAACCTTGCCGAAACAGAAGCGCAAGTAGCTCGCGACAGTGCCACCTATATCAGCTCCTTGGCAACTGTTCAAACCAATATCTTGAACCTCAAAGCCGTTCTCAACCTCGACGCTGCTCAAGCCTTTCAAGTATCCATGCCACCTCTCGATCAAATTCCGGTGGAATCACTAAACGATCTTCAGCCTGAAGTGGTATTTAGCTTGGCCTTGACCAATTTGCCTCAACAAAAAATCAACGACCTCCGTATCAAAGCCGCAAATAAGTACCTGGCCGCTACTAAGAGCGCCATGTATCCTTCTATCGGCATGTTCGGAACATTGGGTAGTAACTATGCCAATAATAAGATTCCAAAAGTAACCTCTATCGCAACTGGTAATTATATTCCAACAGCAGCAAAAGTAAATGTTAGTGGAACCGATTATAGTGTACTCACTCCGGAAGTAAACACATCCATCACTACTAGCCGTACTGCTTATGGAGTTCAGATTTCTGATAACTTCCGTCAAAACGTAGGTATTCAGTTGAACGTTCCCATCTTTAATAATGGAGCCGCTAAATTGAACTATCAAAGAAATCAATTGACAGTAAAAAGTTTGCAGCTAACGAAAGAACAAGTAGACAGAACCTTGAAGCAAGATATCTACGCGGCTTATAATAATGCTACCAACTCTTTACAACGTTATTACGCAACCATCAAATCGGTTGAAACAGCAGAAAAAGCATTTTCGTTTGCTCAAAAACGCTATGATCTTGGCTTGCTTACAACCATCGATTATATTACCAATCAGAACAACCTTACGCGTGCCAAATTGGAAAGAGCTTCCGCACAAGTAGACTACGTGTTCCGAATGAAATTATTAGAGTTCTATAAAGGACAAGGACTGAAACTATAACCAACACCATAAAACCGATTTTAAATCGTATGAAAAAGAAATTAGTCTGGATCATTGTTATACTGCTGATCATTGTTGTTGCCTTGATCGGATTGAAAGCAGCCGGCGTGATCGGTAAAGAAGAAGGTACAAAAGTGGCAATTGAAAAAGCAGCCATCCGCACCATCATTGAAACAGTGAATGCCAGTGGTAAAGTATATCCCGAAATTGAAGTAAAAGTAAGTCCCGATATTTCCGGTGAAATCATCGACTTGCAAGTAGAAGAAGGCGATAGCGTACGCAAAGGTCAGGTGTTGGCAAAAATTTATGCCGATATCTACACCACTCAACGCGATCAGGCTTCTGCAGTAGTAAACCAACAGCAAGCTGCCGTTGACAACAGCAAGGCCCAACTCGAAAGCTTGAAATCAGCTTTGGAATTGGCTCAAAAAACCTACGAGCGTCAAAAGCAATTGCTAAACGATAAAGTAATTTCCAAAGCAGAATTCGAACAAGCAGAAAACAGCTTCAATGCTGCCAAAGCAAATTACAATGCTGCTTTGCAAGGTATTCGTAGCGGACAAGCCGGAGTATCGAGCGCAGAAGCCAGTTTGGCAAGAGCGAACAAAGATTTAAGTCGTACGGCAGTTGTAGCCCCCATGGATGGCGTGGTTTCTTTGTTGAACGTAAAGAAAGGCGAACGCGTGGTTGGTAACTCAATGATGGCAGGTACCGAAATGATGCGCATCGCCGATATGGGAATCATTGAAGTTCGTGTAGACGTTGGCGAGAACGATATTCCAAAAGTAAAAATTGGTGACTCTGCTTTAGTAGAGATCGATGCATACAATAACCGTAAATTCAAAGGCATTGTAACAAAGATCGCTGCTTCTAGCACCGGAAGTGCATCAGCTGCAGCTTCTGCATTGAGCACCAACGATGTTACCAACTTTAAAGTACACATCCGTTTGTTGCCTGAATCTTACAAAGATTTGCTTGAGCCGGGTGCTAAAAAGAAATTCCCTTTCCGCCCGGGAATGAATGCAAGCGCCGATATTCAAACAAAAACGAAAAAAGATGTGCTCTCTGTTCCGATCAACGCTGTTACCACTCGTGAAAAAGGAACTGATAATGTAGCGGGTAAGAAAGACGACAAAGCGCCGGGTTCAGACGAAGCAAGCGCACCTGCTGCTAAAGAAAGTTTGGGCGCCGATTTAGATGAAGTAGTGTTCATTATTCAGAAAGATGGCAAAGTGAAAAAAGTAAAAGTGAAAACAGATATTCAAGACATCAACTACATCGAAATCACCAGCGGATTAACCAAAGAAGATGAGGTGGTAGTGGCGCCTTACAATACTGTAAGTAAATTGCTGAAAGACGGTCAACTTGTGAAAGTAGTTTCAAAAGATCAACTATTCGATGCGAAGAAGAAATAGATTTGAGAATTAGATAATTTGGAAATTAGTAAAGAGGCTCCGAGAATTCGGGGCCTCTTTCGATTAAGGGTTAAGTTTTAGGCATTAGGCCTTAGGTATTAGGCTTTAGGTTAACCGCAGCGGCGCAGCGAACGCAGCGTTTTCGCGGCGCAGATAGTCTCTCTGTTTTTCATTCATCTCCCTCTTTCCTCGTCTCCTCGTTCCTGTACTCCGCTGTTCAATTATTAATTATTACTTATTAATTATTAATTGGCTCCGGCTGTTCAATTATTAATTATTAATTGTTAATTATTAATTATTTCAGTTTTTCCTCAATCATCTTAAACCCTTCCGAAGGTTTTAGTCCCTTCCAGAGAATTTGGTAGATGGTGGAAGCGATGGGCATGGGGTATTGTACCTGTTGATTGATGTTGTAGATGCATTTGCTGGCGTTGAATCCTTCGGCTACCATGTTCATTTCGAGTTGGGCTGCTTTTACGGAATAGCCCTTGCCGATCATGTTACCGAAGGTTCTGTTTCTACTGAAGAGTGAATAGCAGGTTACTAGAAGATCACCTAAATATACTGAAGCAGAATAGTTTTGTTTGTCGCAATCGGGCTGTTCTGCTTTTTGAACAGTTCGCAAGAACCCGGCCATTTCATCGGCGCAATTAGCGATGAACACACTGAGGAAATTGTCGCCATATTCCAAACCGTGAGCAATACCGGCGCCCAATGCATAAATATTTTTCAGCACTGCTGCGTATTGAACACCACATACATCGGCATTGACTACAGTATTTAAATAGGGCGTATGAAAACAGGCGGCTATATCGGCAGTATCGGAAGCCGATTCACCTGAAAAAGTTAAATATGATAATTTTTCCGCAGCTACTTCTTCGGCGTGGCAAGGCCCCATCACAGTATAATAATTGGCAGCATCAAATTGCCATTCTTTTACTAAGAAGTGATTTAACAAGATATCTTGTTCAGGCAAGATCCCTTTAACTGCAGATAGTAATTTTTTAGTGCGGAGTACTTCTTTTGGAATCTTTTGGAGAGTTTCCAAAACATAGGCAGAAGGAACGGCTACCAAGAGTATATCGGAAGCGGCGGCAATGGCAGCCACATCTGAATTCATGGAGATCAGATTGGTATCGAAATAGACCGAAGTGAGGTAATGCGGATTGTGCTTGCGTTTTTTGAGATATGCAATGCTTTCTTCGTTACGGATCCACCAGTTAATGGATTGGCCATTATCAGTGAGAAGTTTTGCTAATGCGGTTGCCCAACTGCCGCTGCCTAATATGCCCCAACGCATCATAGTGTGTTCATTTTCGTCAAAATTGAGGGAAAATTTGGCAAATAACAAGGAGAGTTAGGTGTTTGAGATTTGAGTTGATTAGTTTAGAGCGAAAGGAAAGTATTAATTAACAATAAAACAGCGGGAATACAGGAGCGAGGAAACGAGGATCGAGGAAAGTCAGACAAGGAATAGGAGGGGGGAAATACATACAGACTGCCAGCGCTGCGAAAACGCTGCGAGCTTGTCCTGAGCGAGCCGAAGGACGCTGCGCCGCTGCGGTGAAAAGAATATTTAGTTAAGAGACTGATATAATTCCGGGCTCTAATCTGTGAGAATCTGTATTAATTTGTGCTATCCGTGGTGAAAAAACAGAAGCGCCCTTATTGTTTTCAGTCATCAAAATCCTCGATTATTTCCCTCTACCGCAACGAAACAAAGAACGCAAAGGTTCGCAACGTTTTTAGCTGCGAGCATTTACTCAGCTGCCGACGGGCTAGTCGAAGAACGCTGCATCGCCACAATGAAAAAAAGCAACCACTCTTCGCGACTACTTTGCGCTCTTCGCGGCCGCTGCGGTGAACCTAAAGCCTAAAGCCTAATGCCTAACGCCCAATGCCTAATGCCTAAAGCCTAACACCTAACACCTAACCCACAAACAACTCCGCCGCCACTCCATCCGCTCTCAGCCTCCCCTCATCACTCAACCGAAACGATACCGCATCTTCCACTACCCATCCACTATCAATAAACCGCTTCACTTCTTTCTGAAAAGTATCAACAATACTACGCTCGAATTCCGCTTCTAACTTTGCCTTGCTCACTCCTTCCATCGTTCTCAAACTAATCATCACAAACTCATTGTACCGATCCTTCTCGCTCAACACTTCTTGCTCAAAAGGCACCGTATTGTTTTTCAAACTCTGAATATACAGTGCATTGTTCGCTACATTCCATTGCCTGCTCTTCCCGTCGTACGAATGCGCACTCGGTCCCAATCCCAAATAGGGCAATCCCCTCCAGTACGAACTATTATGCCTGCTACGAAATCCCGGCAATGCAAAATTGCTGATCTCATAGTGTTCATATCCTGCTTCACGAAGCCATTGCATTAGCAATAAAAACTGTCGTGCCTGTGCCTCCGCATCTACCGGTTTGCTTTGTTTCTTTTTGATGAAATGATCCAAAGCCGTTTGCGGCTCCACCGTTAATGCATAACAACTCACATGCGGCACTTTCCACGCAATCACCCGATCTACATGGTCTTTCCACTGTTCGTCCGTTAAATCCGGACCTCCATAGATCAAGTCAATACTGCTATTCGGGAAATACTTTAATCCGGTTTCAATACTTTCAATTGCTTGCTGCACATTGTGAGCCCTATTCATCCATTCTAATTCCTTCTCTTGAAAACTCTGAACACCAATGCTGAGCCGGTTTACGCCAATTGCTTGCCAACCCTTCAATCGTTCTACAGTAATATCATCCGGATTGGTTTCCAGTGTAAGCTCGGCATCTGGGGCTACCTCAAACCGCTCTTTTATGGCGGTAATAATTTGACCCAATTCTTCATCGCTGAGTAGGGAAGGAGTGCCCCCACCAAAATAGATGGTTTCGATTCTTGGATTTTCACCCAAATAATTGTCCCTGAGCGCTATTTCATTCAATAAAGCCGGTACAAAATCGTTTTTGGATTGCAGCGATGTAGAGAAATGAAAATTGCAGTAATGGCAGGCTTTCTTGCAATAGGGTATATGTATATAAATTCCGGCCATACAAATGCTACAATTTTATCGGAAATTACATCCGCTTACTGAATGGGAGAATGGCAAAGTTAACACGATCCATACTGAAATCACTTTTTTTAGTGACAGGATTCCTCCTGTTCGCCTCTTCCTATGCTCAAACCACCCATAAAGTTCACTACCAACTATCCGATAAACCCGCTGCCTTCGCAAAAGACAGCCTCAAACTCAACACCGATTTTGAAGATCCTCAGTTGGCTTTACTCTACATCAACCGACTTCCCAACCTCCTTCATACCAAAGGATATATTGCTGCTTCAATCGACAGTGTTCACACCGATACAGCCGCTACCTATCTCAATCTTTACATCGGAGAACGCTATGTATGGAATAAATTCTATACCGATTCCATCGATAAAAAGATCCTTGACGCAGTAGGCTATCAGGAACAACTATTCGAAAAAAACTTTGTGAACTTTACGGCCATTAAGCAATTGCAAGAAGGCATTCTCAACTACCTCGACAACAATGGCTATCCCTTCGCTACGCTCAAACTTGTTAACATCAAAGAAGGCGCCGATGGATTGGAAGCGCAAATGAGTTTGCAAAAAGGACCGCTCTATAAAATCGACAGCATTCGAAACATGGGAACGGCCGTCATCAATCCCAAATTCTTACAACGGTACTTAGGAATTATGAATGGGTCTTATTTTAAGAAGTCGACGCTCATGAAAGTATCGAGACGAATCGATGAGCTGCCCTTTCTGCAAGAACAACAACCTTGGAGTTTGACCCGCTTGGGTACCGGTTCCATTCTCAACTTATACTTGGCGCCTCGTAAGAGCAGTCAAATCAATGTGCTCGTTGGATTACTGCCTGCCACAGAAGCCGCCAACAATATTTACGAAGCGCCGAGAACCAAAATGCAGTTTACCGGTGAAGCCACCGTTAATTTGAAGAATGCATTGGGTGGGGGAGAAACCATTGGGTTGAACTGGCAACAATTACAGTTGAAATCGCCAAGGCTTAACCTGCTCTTTCAATACCCTTACCTCGCCGGTTCGGCTTTTGGAATTACCAGTTCATTCGATTTGTTTAAAAAAGATTCCAGCTTCATCAACATCAACATGCAGCTCGGAACAACCTATGATATCAACCTCAATCAAACCGGGACCCTTTTCATTCAAAGTCAGCAATCGAACCTGCTAACCGTCGACACCAATGTGGTGAAAGCCACCAAAACCCTGCCGCAAGAACTCGATTTGCGCATCATCAGTTTTGGTTTCAAATACGATGGGTACACTACAAATTACCGATACAACCCTACTTCAGGGAACGAATGGACCGGTACCATTACAGTAGGAACAAAAACGATCAAGAAAAACAATGTGATCCTAAGTTTAACTGACAATGCAGATCCCACTTATAAGTTTGATCGGTTGTACGATACCTTTCAATTAAAATCCTATCAGTTTCGTGTGAAAGCGCAAGGAGCCCACTATTTCAAGCTTACACCGGTATCTACTATTAAAGCAGGGGCTAGTATTGGTTGGATCGAAAGTGCTTCTATTTTTCGAAACGAACTGTTTCAAATTGGAGGCTATAAATTGTTAAGAGGTTTTGATGAAGAAAGCATTTATGCTTCGAGGTATGCTGTATTTACGGCAGAGTATCGGTACCTGATTGGCCGTAACTCCTACCTGTTCAGTTTTGTAGATGCGGCCCTTACCCAGAACGCAGCGGACGGTGCCAAACGTAACAATCAATTTATTGGAGCAGGAGCGGGCTTGTCTTTGGAAACCAAAGCAGGTATGTTCAATATTTCTTTTGCTGCAGGGAAGAGAAATGACCTCGACTTCAGCTTGCGACAGTCGAAGATTCACCTAGGATATGTAAACTTCTTTTAAACCTAAGAACTCTTACTTATTTTTGCCAACCCAATTAAATCAATGAAGTTTTACCACTTTCTTTTTAGCTGCCTCTTGTTGTGTTTCGGAACGGCTGCAAACGCTCAAACGGATACCCTTCAAAAAGGGGCCGGTACCGTAACTCCATTGGCAGTGTCTCCGGTAAACATTGATAGTTTAAAACAGGTGTGGGATCAACAGCGCAACGATAGTTTGCAGAAAAAGGTAACGGCTTATCTCAATTCACCCGATAGCACCAACAATACCGCTGCCACAATGAAATGGTTCAAAGAACTGACCATTTTGCCCATTTATAAAGAGCCGGTATTGCTCACCATGCAAGAACGCAGGGTTACGGGCGACGAGCCGGTATTCTATATCATTATCGCCTTATTGTTCTTTTATGGCCTCGTGCGATCGGTATTCATCAAGTATCACAACAATTTGATGGCCTTATTCTTTAGGGCCACTCTGCGTCAACAGCAATTGCGCGACCAATTAACACAGACACCCGCGCCTTCCCTCATGCTGAATGCGTTGTTTCTGTTCTCGGCCTCCTTGTACACAAGCTTTTTGGCAAAATACTACCAACTACTCAGCAACTGGGACTTTTGGGAAGTGTTTCTTTACAGTGCCGGTGGACTGCTAGTTCTCTACACAGGCAAGTTTATAGTGATGAAGATTATTGGTTGGATTCTGCGTGCAGACAAGGCTGCAGATGCCTATATCTTCGTGGTTTTCATGATAAATAAAGTATTGGGAATTTTCCTCATACCCATCATTATGCTCATGGCTTTTCCAACAGATGCCATTATTCATGCCGTGGTGGTGCTCTCCTTAGCACTTGTGGTAGGCCTCTTTGTGTACCGTTTTTGGCTTTCCTATAGAGCCGTGCGGGGTGAAATAAAAGTAAATCCATTCCATTTTTTTCTTTACCTTTGCGCCTTCGAAATCGCTCCACTATTGCTTTTGTTTAAGTTTTTGACAACAATTGTGGAACGAAACAATTAACTTTCGACATCTGAACAGTATGGTGAAAAACGGGGCTACCACAGGATCAACATCCGGCGTATCAATCAAAAAGATTCTGATTACGCAACCTAGACCGGAAACCGATAAATCTCCCTATTTCGAGCTTGGCCGAAAATATGGGGTAGAACTGGCATTCCAGCCCTTCATCAAACTAGAAGGCATTCCTGCAAAAGAATTCAGAAAACAAAAGATTGACATCGCTGCCTATACAGCGGTCATATTCACCAGTCGCAACGCCATCGATCACTTCTTCCGCACTTGCGAAGAAATGAAATTGGCCATCTCTCAAGACACGAAGTACTTCTGCATCACAGAAGCAGTAGCACTGTATTTGCAGAAATTCATTCTCTATAGAAAGCGCAAGGTTTTTTATGGTGCCGATGGTACCAATAAGAGCATGTTCGATGTGATCAACAAGCACAAAGAGAACGAGAAGTTCTTGTACCCCTGCTCTGAAAACCAACAAGACAATGAGATCGTTGGCTGGTTAAAAACCAACAAATGCGAATACGTAACACCGTTTATGTACCGTACCATTAGCGCCGACGTAAAAGACCTTCTCAGCAAAAACCATTTCGATATCATTTGTTTCTTTACTCCTAGTGGCGTTAAGAGCTTATTTGATAATATGCCCGGTTTCGACCAAAAAAGCACCCGAATTGGTGCTTTCGGTGGAAATACCGGAAAAGCAGTGGAAGATGCCGGACTAACCCTCGATATCAAAGCGCCTTTACCAAGTTCCCCTTCCATGGTTGCAGCTTTAGACGCCTATTTATCATCGGTTTTGAAGAAAAAATAAACCCCTATAATTTATTTAACCGCCTCTTTATCACAACATTTTTATTTAACCGACGTTAAATTTTTTGTTAAAGGAAAGATTTCACTAAACCTTAATTGATTTTTTGGGTCTTCTTTATTAGTTTACAAGTACTAAAACCGCTCGAGTATAGCTACAACATCTACACTATTCGAACTACTGTTGGTCCACCCCCTTTTGCCGTCCCTCTAAAAGATAGGCTAGGGTTCATTTTCACCGCTACGGTTCGGATAGAACGTAGCTATGTCATCATTAAAACACACAAATCGCCTCGCATCTGAAACAAGTCCTTACTTGTTACAGCACGCTCATAACCCGGTGAACTGGTTTCCCTGGGGTGAGGAAGCTTTGGCTTTGGCGAAAAGTGAAGACAAGCCCATTTTGGTAAGCATTGGCTACGCTGCTTGTCACTGGTGTCATGTAATGGAACACGAAAGCTTTGAAAATGAAGCGGTTGCCGCCATCATGAACCAACACTTCATTAATATCAAGATCGACCGCGAAGAACGCCCCGATTTAGATCATATTTATATGGACGCAGTTCAAGCCATGACCGGAAGCGGTGGCTGGCCTTTGAACGTATTCCTCACTCCCGATGCCAAGCCTTTTTATGGTGGTACGTATTTCCCACCCATTCCGGCTCATGGAAGAGCCAGTTGGACCGAAGTATTGGAAGGCATCGCTCAAAGTTTCAAAACACGCCGCGAACAAATAGAATCACAAGCAACGAACCTAACCGGTCATTTGGAGCAATCCAACAGTTTCGGTATTCAAACCGGTGCCGGTAATCCTGCTCAGTTCACCAAAGAAATGGTAGCTGAAATGGCGGCTAATTTGCTTAAGACGGCCGATACTGAGGAAGGTGGATTTGGAAGAGCACCGAAATTCCCTCAAACATTCTCGATTACTTTTTTATTGCAACATTATTTCCATACAGGCAATCAAGCTGCATTGAAGCAAGCTTTGTTGAGTCTCGATAAAATGGCCGGCGGTGGTTTGTACGACCAATTGCAAGGCGGCTTTGCACGCTACAGCACTGATGCAGCGTGGCTTGTACCGCATTTCGAAAAAATGTTGTACGACAATGCATTGCTCGTGCAAGTATTGTGTGATGCCTATCAGATCACCAAAGACGATCACTACAAGCGCATCGTAGAACAAACCTTAGGCTTCATTCAACACGAATGGAAAACAACAGAGGGTGGCTATTGCAGTGCTTACGATGCCGACAGTGAAGGAGAAGAGGGTAAATATTACGTGTGGACGAAAGCGGAAGTAGAAGCGGCTTTGGGAACAGATGCGGCTTTATTCTGCGAGTATTTCGATATTACCGAAGAAGGCAATTGGGAAGGCGTGACTATTCTGAATACGCCACTCAAAGCCGGAGAATTTTGCAAAGTCCACAATTTGGACGAGGCCTCATTTAGGGAAAGCATTGGTGTTTCGGTAGCGAAATTACTTGCCATCCGTTCACAGCGCATCAAACCCTTGTTAGACGACAAGATCTTGTTGGGTTGGAATGCCATGCTGGTTCAAGCCTTTGCCAAAGCTTATGCAGCATTTGGAGCAAAGCAATACTTGACAGCGGCTACTGAATTGATGAGCTTTTTGGAAAGCAAATTTGATCACAAGAATGAATGGAAGCACAGTTATAAGAATGGAACGGCGAAAATTCCGGCCTTCTTAGACGACTATGCAGCTGTCATTAAGTCATATATTTTATTACAGGAAATCACCGGTGAAGGAGGATACTTGGTAAAAGCCAGGGATCTCACCAACTGGGTGGTGGAACACTTCAGCGAACCCAAAACAGGGTATTTCTTTTACACACATGCCAACCAAGGCGATGTGATTGTACGTAAAAAAGAAGTATACGATGGAGCCACCCCCTCCGGCAATGCCTTGATGGCGCATAACCTGTATTATTTAGGCATCGTGTTTAACAACAGTGAATGGCGTGAGCGTTCGGTTGCGATGGTAGGAGGGCTTCAAAAAGTAATTCTTAGCTATCCCGGCTCTTTTGGAGTATGGGCTCAGTTGCTACAAGGGATTACTTATGGAATTCCGGAAATAGCTTTAGTAGGGTCAGATCATGAGAAGCTACATTCGGAATTTCTACGTACATTTATACCCCTCAAAGTATACCAGTCCGCACCCCGGAGTAATAGGAGCTTTCCCTTATTAGCCGAAAAAAGTTCGAATGCTACACCACAATTCTACCTGTGCAAACACTTTGTTTGTTATGAGCCTGTAAATCAGACGGATATGCTGATTCGCATGCTCAAGGACTTATAAAAATTTTATTATTTTTTGGATACAATAATTTGATTTCAAGCACCGTTATTTAAGAAGCTGAATCCCAGTTATTGCACTTTTAAACAAAAATTCTAAACTTGTGATGAAGTCGGTAAAACATTATTTTTGCCCAATACCCTTTAAAATTATGAAAATGAAAAACCTATCCGCCTTTTCTTTCCTGCTGGTGGTCCTGGCCCTTACAGGCTGTGGTAAATTGGGGAAGAAGGCATCCAAAGGTTTACCCAATGATGGCCAACTTCATGGCGTAAATCCGGCTAGTAGATATGTGTTTACTAAGCCCCCAGGCATGGTGTACATTCCACCAGGGACCTTCCACATGGGACCATCTGATGAAGATGTGAACTACGCGTACACTGCGCGTAACAAGCAGATCTCTATCAATGGATTCTGGATGGACGCTACTGAAATTACCAACAACGAGTACCGCCAGTTCGCAAACTGGGTACGCGATTCTATTGCAGCCGTTCGTATGCAGTTAGGCAAAGAAGTGGATGGACGCTTTGTCATTGACTGGAAAAAGGCCGCAACTATCAAGTACGGTGACAAATCAACAGTTGAAAAAATCGATGCGATGATTCTCTCTCCCGAGAATCGTGTTTTCGGAAGAAAAGAGCTCGATCCTAATAAATTCATCTACCACTCAGAAATATTCGACCTGAAAGAAGCAGCTCGTCGTGAAAATGCCGGAAAGTCTCGCTCAATGTTCATTATTAAGAAAGACATTCCCATTTACCCCGATACGCTTACTTGGATCCGCGACTACACTTATAGTTACAACGAACCAATGACCAAGCGCTACTTCTCTCACCCTGCCTTCGGTAACTATCCGGTTGTAGGGGTTAGCTGGAAGCAAGCAACTGCTTTCTGCGAGTGGAGAACCAACTACTTAAACTCTTTCCTCGAATCTAAGAAACGTACTACAGAGTCAGACTTCCGTCTGCCAACTGAAGCAGAATGGGAATATGCAGCTCGCGGTGGTCGTTCACAATCAATGTTCCCTTGGGGTAACTACTACTTAAGAAACCGTAAAGGTTGCTTATTGGCCAACTTCAAACCCGGCCGTGGTAACTATCCTGAAGACGGTGGTTTCTACACTGTACGTGCAGATGCTTATTGGCCTAACGACTTCGGTCTCTACTGTATGGCCGGTAACGTTGCCGAGTGGACTTCATCACTGTTCTACGAGGGTGCTTACAACTTCCAACACGACATGAACCCTGACATTCGTTTCAATGCAAAGGATTCAGATCCTCCCCGTATGAAGCGTAAGGTAATTCGTGGTGGTAGCTGGAAAGACGTAGGATTCTATTTGCAAACTTCAACTCGTAACTACGAGTACATGGATACTGCAAAATCTTACATCGGCTTCCGTTGTGTGATCGATTTACCACCTATGCAAATGAAATAATAAAAGCAGGCGTATAGGAAATTAATTCTAACAACATTTTACTGTAAACTGATTGATTTAATAATAAATCAAAACGACCTTATATTGTCTAAAACCCTTTAAAATCCGTTTTCTAAACCTTTAATTTAATTTTTATGGCTGGAGTATCAAAAAGAACTGAAAAACTAATCAACGTAATGGTGTGCTTGGGTTCCGCAGTAGTAATCTTCGGAGCTTGGCAAAAAATTACGCACCAAGCGATGGCAGACTTCTTCTTAACAGCAGGTCTGATCACCGAGGCAATCATCTTCATCGTGTATGCATTCTTACCGCCTCCGGGATCTGAAATGCACGCTATTGCAGAAGTACTACCAAAGTTGGCTAATTCTGCTCCGGCAGCAAGTGGCAACCCCGCTTTGGAAAAAATGGACAAAATGTTACAAGAAGCAGATATCACCCCTGCTAACTTGAATCGCTTAAGCGAAAGCTTCAAGAAGTTGGGTACATCTGTAAACAATATTGCAGAAGTTTCTGATGTAGTGAAGTCTACGAACGACTATTCTAAGAAAACTCAAGAAGCTACTGCTGCTTTAGATGGAATGAAAGTAGCGTATCAAAATGCAACCACTACAATTGGTCATTTCAATGCTGCTGCTGATAGCACGAAACAATTCCACGAGCAAGTACAAGTGTTATCTAAAAACTTAGGTTCTCTGAATGCAATTTATGAACTCGAGCTTCAGGATACCAACAACCACTTGAAAGCTATGAACAGCTTCTACAGCAACCTCGTTACCGCTTCTGAAACAATGCAGAACAGCGTAACAGATGCTAAGAAAGCGCATGAGCAAATGAACAAGTTGGCGGGTAACTTGAGCAACTTGAACACCATTTATGGTAACATGTTGAACGCCATGCAAGGCCGTTAATCAACGTACGATCCATATCCGGTATACCCCAATAAACAAGACTGAGAAAATTAATTGTTTCATTCGAAAAACCTAAATCACAATGGCTTTACCTAAAGAGCCCCGGCAGAAAATGATCAACATGATGTACCTGGTACTCACCGCCCTTCTGGCGATGAACGTATCAGCGGAAGTGTTGAACGCTTTCAAAACGGTAGACGCGAGTATTGCTAACTCCAATAAAGTGATCGATTCAAAGAACGACCTCACTTATAAATCATTCGAAGCAAAAGCTAAGGATCCCCAAACCGCTGAAAAAACAGCGAAATGGAAACCTAAAGCTGATAAAGTAAAAGACCTCTCCAGCAAACTCGTTGCCTATATCGAAAACCTGAAACTTGAATTGAAAAAAGAATCAGGCCTCGAAATTCGCGACGGTCACGAAACATTCGCAGAGTCAAACCTCGATGCTTCGGTTCGTTTGATGGACAAAAGAGGCGAAGGTCCTAAGCTTTACAACATGTTAGGCGATTATAAAAAGCAAGTGTTGGCACTATTAGATCCAGCCGAATTTGCCAACGAGCCAAACATCGCTGAAAACATCAAAAAAGCGAAGGCCGATTTCGACCGTTCTTTGCCAATCAACCAGAATGTTCCTAAAGGACAGGAAGGCAAAGAATATCCTAACAATGCTGAAGGATGGATTCAAAGCTATTTCCACATGACTCCAACAATCGCCTCTTTGACGATTTTGAGTAAGTTCCAGAACGATGTGAAAAATGCCGAATCTCAACTCGTAGACTATTTCCACTCTAAAGTAGGTGAAGTAGCCATCGTGTACGATAAATTCCAAGCTATTGCCTCTGCAAATACTTCTTACGCATTCCCTGGTGATGAAATTCAAATCACTGCCGGTGTGGGTGCCTTCTCTGAAGCTGCAAGACCTACGATCACTATTGGTGGTCAAAACGTACCTTTGGGTGCCGATGGTGCTGCTCTTTGGAAAACAACTGCCAATGGCGTTGGTAAGAAAGTAGTAGACGTTGTGATCGAATTCGCTAAACCTGATGGTACTAAAGAAAGAGTATCGAAGAAAATCGAATACGAAGTAGCAGCGCCTGCAGGTGTAGCCGTATCTCCAACAAAAATGAACGTTCTTTATATCGGTGTTCCGAATCCTTTAACGATCACTGCAGGTGTAGGTAGCGAAAAAATCAATGCTACATTTACCGGTGGTGAAATTAGAAGAGAAGCTGGAAGTAATTGGATTGCAATTCCAAAAACTCAGGGTGAACACAATGTAAACGTAATTGTGGAAGGTAAATCTACTCCGGTGAAATTCCGTGTGAAGCCTTTGCCTGATCCTGGTACCTTCGTAGGTCCTAAGCGTGGTGGTAGCATGCCAACCGCTGACTTCAAGGCCATGGGTGGCGTGGTAGCGAAATTATTGGATTCGGATTTCGAAGCTCCATTCAAAGTAATTAGTTATACCTTAGGCGCACAAGGAGGAAATTATCCAACCTACCAAATGGCAAACAACGAAGGAAACCGTTGGAATGGTGCAGCTGCTAAGTTGGTAAACGATGCAAAACCCGGAACTACCATCTACTTTGACCAAATTAAAGTGATAGGCCCAGAAGGGAAAGTGAGAGACCTCCCGCCAATGACTTTCATGCTTAAATAATTGTATACTTCTTTATAAAATCGTGAATAATGAGAAACCGTTTCGTTAAAATTTGCTTACTCGCCGCAGTGTTAGCACTGGGTTCTGAAGCCGCCATGGCTCAGGCAAAACCTAAGCGCCCTGCTCAAAAAAAGACGACAGGCAAAACTGCCGCTAAAAACAATAACAACGCAGGTGGCGCTGTAGCTCCTCCAAAAGATACTGTACCCAAGGTAGTAATGCCGGATGCAGACATCAAACTGGAAGCTCCCCGTCCTTCAATGCGCAATGACTACGCCTTCGAGCGTAACCTCGTAAAGGAAAGAACTCCTTTGCAATACGAGCACATTCGCGAAGACGATGCCACTTATGTGCAACGTGTATGGAGAGAAATTGATGTTCATGAGAAGATCAACCTTCCTTTCGTATACAAAGCAGAAGGCGATGCAGGTAACCAACGGTTTATCATGATTCTGTTGAACGCCATTAAAAAAGGTGAAGTAACCGCTTTCAGCGCAGCTGGTGGCGACGACCGTTTCACTACTCCAATCACTTTCAAAGACATCGCTGAAATTTTGGTAGAAAAACCAAAAGTAAAGCCTGTACCAGACTGGGTGAATGACCCCGACGGTTCGAAAGGATTGTTCAAAGATTCGGTGATCATCTCTGAATTCAACCCCGATGCAACGGTAGAACGTTACTGGTTGAAGGAAGACTGGGTGTTCGATAAAGAAAGTTCACGTATGTATGTACGTATCCTCGGTATCGCTCCTTTGAAAACAGTAAACAATGAAGACGGATCTTTCCGCGCTGTATTGCCTGCTTTCTGGGTGTACTACCCCGACTTACGCCCAATGTTGGCTCGTTATGAAGTGTACAATGGTAAAAACTACGGAGCACGCATGAGCTGGGAAGAATTGTTCGAAAGCCGCATGTTCGGTAGCCGAATCATCAAAAGTACCATCAATAACCCCAACGATTTGTTCATCTCTTCTTACGTGAAAGATCCAATCTTAGCACTTTTAGAAGGCGAGAACATCAAAGAAAAAATGTTTAACTACGAGCAAGATCTTTGGTCGTACTAATCAGATAAGTTTTCATTATTCACAAACGGCTGTTCCGAATAGGGGCAGCCGTTTTGTTTGTTGTAAGGAGGGAGGAAATACAGAAGGAGGGGCAAGAGCAGGGGGAATACAGGAACGAGGATGCGAGGAGACGAGGATAGAGGAAATACAAAGAAAGAAGAGGGGGACGAACAGGGGGGAATACAGAAAGACTGCCAGCGCTGCGAAAACGCTGCGTTCTCTGCGCCGCTGCGGTTGAAAATAAAAAATCAGACTGATTGACCAACGGGTGCTAATCTGTGCGAATCTGTTTTAATCTGAATAATCTGTGGTCAAAAATCAAAAACAAGAGATAGATAAGTCGCTGCGAAAACGCCGCGATCGCTGCGCCGCTGCGGTAAAAAATCAAGAATAAAGTATAGTTAAGTCGCTTATCATACTGGTTCAAAAAAAGAAAAAGACCCCATATCTATATCCCTCATTTTACCCTCTCACGCGCAACGCTAAAACCTTCCACAAATTGCGTAGAAATACGCAATCTCACTGCATTTCAGAATATTAAAACTTTTTTAAAAATACCCTACATGAGGTATTGTTTATTGAGTTCTTATTACTATTTTTACCACGGTTTTTCATAGGATATTGGATTTTAAAAACGGGGCTGGATTTTCATCCGGGCCCCTTTTTTATTTTAGTCCTTTCCTTGCTCCTGCTCCGCTCCACCATGGAAATACTGATACACGATCTGCGCTTTCGACAACCCCACTACCTTCACCAAGGCCTCTTTATCCGCTTCTTTTACCCTTCTCACGCTCTTAAAACTTCGCAACAAAGCATTCGCCGTTTCTTTTCCAATGCCTTTTATGCCCTCTAATTCGTTTTTAAAAGTGCCTGCACTCCGTTTATTGCGGTGAAACGTGATCCCGAAACGGTGCACTTCATCCCGGATCCTCCTGATCAATTTCAAACTTTCACTGTTATACCCCAATTTCACACTCTCACTATCGCCCGGGAAGAACAATTCTTCCTCGTTTTTGGCCAATCCCATCACCGTCATCCGTCCCGCCAACCCTAATTCTAAAATACTTTCCATGGCAGCCCCTAATTGCCCTTTTCCCCCGTCGATGATCACGAGCTGCGGCAAGGGCGACTGTTCGTCTAAAAGCCGTTTATAGCGCCTGTAAACCACTTCTTTCATCGTCGCAAAGTCGTTGATGCCCTGAACCGTTTTTACATTGTAATGCCTGTAATCGGCTTTAGAAGGCAGGCCGTTTTTGAAGCATACCATGGCACTTACAGGGTAAGCTCCTTGGAAGTTTGAGTTATCAAAACATTCAATATGTAAGGGGGCAAAAGGCAGTCCCAGGTCCTCCTGCAAACCATAGAGCACCTGCTTGATGGCGGCATCGTCTTTGCCCTCCAATCTCAACATTTTCTTCTTTCTTAGATCGTCGAGGAAATAGTTTACGTTCTTGGCCGAGAGGTCTAGCAATTGCTTTTTATCTCCACTCTTTGGAACGGTGATGGTAACCCCTTCTTCCGGATATTCGATCGGGAAGGGCACTACAATTTCAGGGGCCTTGCTCTCGAAATTGGTACGCAAATTCACAATGGCAAAACTCAGGATCTCTTCATCGGGTTCTTCCAAATGCGGCTCCAAGGGAATGGTATGAGTTTGAACAATGGTACCGTTTTGCACCATCAAATAGTTCACATAAGCCATGTTCCCATCGCGCAACAACGTGAATACATCGCAGTTCATAAAGCGATGGTTTACGATCACCGATTTCGCGCTATAATTCTCTAAATAATCAATCTTCTTTTTTACTTGCGCCGCTTTTTCAAATTCCAGGTTCTCTGCAAGACTTTTCATTTGGTCGGTGAAATGTTGAATCACCGGCTGCAGGTTGCCCTTCAACATGTTTCTAACCTGTACCAGGCTTTCGGCATAGTCTTGTTCGCTTTGCAATCCCTCACAAGGTCCTTTGCAATTGCCCAAATGATATTCCAAGCACACTTTGAATTTTCCTTTTTGGATATTCGGTGCCGTTAGTGCCAATTTGCAGGTACGAAGTGGGATCGTGCTGCGGATGAATTCTAACAATTCACGAACCTTGCCCACCGAAGTGAAGGGTCCTAGGTATTCAGAGCCATCATTGATCTTCATCCGTGTCAGAAAGATCCGCGAAAAGGGTTCTTTCTTAATAATGATATAGGGATAGGTTTTATCGTCTTTGAGATCAATATTGAATTTGGGCTGGTGCTGCTTAATAAGTGCATTCTCCAAGAACAACGCATCCTGCTCCGAATTCACAATCGTAAATTCAATGCGATCGATCCGCTTTACCAATTCAGCGGTTTTCCAACTACTGTAATTCTTATTGAAATAGGAGCTTACTCGCTTGCGCAAACTCTTTGCCTTTCCTACATACAATAGTTCTCCCTCGCTGTCGAAGTATTTGTAAATACCCGGCTCCAGCGGAATGGTATGTGAAATTTGTTGAAAGGCCGATTGCTCCATGAATGCTTAGAGTCTATTGAAATATTCAGGATCCCAAATTATGTGGCGGATTTCCTGATGCGATTTTTTATTCGCGTCAATGATGTCTTTGGTGATGGTAAAATAATGCCCTGTTTTCCAAAGTAATTTTTCATTGGAAGAACCGGAAGCATCATTGATCACTTTATCGATGTAGAGCATGTCTACTTTATTACCCGAAGCAGTTTGACTGATATAAACGGTCACTTGTTTGATAGTGCCGATATTTTCTTTGGGCGTATAGATCACCGTTAACTGATCGGTACTGGTTTCCATGATGGATTTCTCCGTAAAATGTTCTTGGAAATAATTGAAATCGAGTTCGGGGATGATGAACTGTTTCGTCAAATTTTTGAAAGAATCAATGTTGATAAAAGTAGAATCTTTTTTACCGTCATAGATTCTTTTGCTCATGATTCCTGCTGCAAAGGAGTCCACTTTAATGACATCACTTTTCAACAAATCCAAAACCGGAAAGTAGGGGCTAGGCTCGCTTTCTTCTTTGGCTGCAGCGGTGGTATCAGCCACCGTATCATCATTTTTCACCGGACTTACGGAGCAGGACTGAAACGCTAAAAATCCTGCTAGGGCTATCAAATAGAGTCGCATTGGATAATATTTGTGCAAAGATAGGAAATACAGGAGAGAGGATAAGAGGAGACGAGGAAGCGAGGAAATACAAAGAAAGAACAGGGGGGAATTCAGGAGGGAGGAAGCGAGGAGACGAGGAAGCGAGGAAATACAGCCTTGAAGATATTTATGAATAGAAGGGATGATTGTAGCTAAGGTACGCCGTCGATTTATCGCGGCGGAGTTAAATAAAAGGGTATTTGTAGCAACGCGATTTATCGCGTTGAATGATGGAAAGAGG
>DGDD01000242.1 GCA_002385265.1 Chitinophagaceae bacterium UBA3961 | reverse complement strand
AGTTTCAATTTAAACAACCGTGCACCCGGCAGCTACAAACTAATTGTGTACGACCCTCAGTTGGGTTGCGCCGATTCTACTTTCACTTACACCATTACAAGCATTCCGAGCCCATTACTGATCACCACCAACGCAACCATTAAGAACAGTACATGCTCCAACTCCAATGGTTCTATTACAGGTGTGACCACTCAAAATACAATTGCGCCGGTCTATTACAGATGGGTAGATGCGAACAACCAAACGGTGGGCAATACCCTCGACCTTGTGAATGTAAAAGCAGGACGCTATTTCTTGAAAATGAAAGACGCGGGAAATTGCGATACGGTAGTTTCATTGGCATTCAATATTGCAGACCAAGGAAGTATTCAGTTAGACACGAGTGCTGTAAAGGTAAATCCAACCGGTTGTACTGTTATAAATGGAAGCATAACAGGCATTCAAATAACGGGGGCAGATAGCTATGTTTGGAAAGATCAAGCAGGCGTCGTGGTAGGCAATGCACTAGAGCTTGCAAACAAAGCAATTGGAACCTATACACTAACAGCCAGCAACAGTTTTGGATGCAGCATTCAAACAAACGCTTACAGCATCAAACAAAGCCTTCCCATTCCGGTTGCTGTTGCACAGCATGATTTCAAAAATGCAAGCTGCGGAAACAACAATGGAAGTATTGATGTAACACAACTTAGCGCTTCAAACAATCTCTTTAAGTTTAGTTGGTTAAGAGACAGTCTTACGAATATTGGTTCAACCCTATCGATTGCTAATCTCAGTCCTGCCAATTACTTTTTGATTGCGACGGATACAAACGGCTGTGTGCAATCCATTTTCAAGAAAACAATTGTTAATGCGCCGATGGCAATTGTAGATGAATCAAAAATCAAGATTGTAGACGACACTTGTAGCTTGGGAAAAGGGGCTATTACCGGTTTGGCTGCTTCCATTGATCAAGGAAGTCTTAGTTTCAATTGGTTCCAAGGAACAAACGCTGTGGGAAGTACTACCAATATTTCCAATCTATCACCCGGTGTTTATTTTGCAGTTATAACAGACAATAATGGCTGCAAATATCAAACCTCTAATTATACTGTGCTGGCTGCAACAAGAACCATTGCGGCTCCTGTGTATACTACCATAACCGTAGCTAGAAACAGCAAAGCAACCATCAGTGTGGTAAACTTTCAACAGAATGCCGTTTACGAATTACTGGATGCGAATAACAATGTATTGCAAAAAAACAATACGGGGATCTTCACTATCAACAGTGTGCCGGAGAACATCACTTATAAAGTAAGAGTAACTGTAGGAACCTGCGATCCCGGCAATGGTTCTGCTACAATTAAAGTGGAAGACATTACGGCGCTAACAATACCTAATGCATTCAGTCCGAATGGTGATGGCATCAACGATAAGTTTGTGATTACTCTTGTTGGTTATTTTCGTCACCAAGGATTGAAAATCTTCAATCGCTATGGTCAATTGGTATTTGAATCTAGAGATATTACTTTGTCATGGGACGGTAATATTGGAGGAAAACCTGCTCCAATTGGAACCTACTATTGGGTGATTGAAGGCTATGATGTTCGTAATCAATTCTTAAGAAAATCGGGGGCCGTTACCCTCATTCGTTAACATTTTTTTAAAGGGTGTTAAGCTATTCCCATCTCCCCCATAGTTTTCCACATTACACTGCTTTGGCATAGTTTCTGAAACTATATCTGCCGTAAAACAATGAGAGATGAAGTGTTGATTAGGTAGGTTTTACGATAGGAAAACACGTATTATTTTTCGCAACAAATCCTTCGTGTTTTTACTTCTGAAATGAAGAAGCCGGGAATTAATTTAGTTAGGACTTAAAATAAGATTCAATCCAAATATCAACGAATTCCATGAAAACGATCCTATATATCATTCATGAAAAGCCTTTTCTACGGTTTAGGGTTTAGGGGTTAATAGGGGAGTAATCTTGCTCCCCTTCCTTTAAAACGTAGAGTAAAGTTTGCTCCCGTTTTTAGTCAATAGGCCTATTGAAAAACCAAACAGTTATAAAATCCAGTACCATGTGAAACCACAGTTGAAGGTTAAGTTTGCGAAAAACAATCGTAGGCCGATTCTTAAAAAGAATCGGCCTAACTTTTTGTAACTATCAACCAATCTATAACCTAAAGTTTTGCTGTGATGCTTAAGAAAACATTTCGTCCATCGGAAGGAAGTAAACCCGGACCCGGATACCCACCGGCTCTTCTGGTAAAATAACGAGCATCGGTAGCATTGTTCACTCCTGCTTTCAGATTCAAACTATTATTCCATTTGATTACTGCGGTGATATCAACCACTGTATAGGAAGGAATGTATCCGGCTTGTCCATTTGCTGTTGGCGTAACGGTATTGTTCGCATCGGCAAAAGATCCTGAAACATGGCTCCATTGAGTAGTAAGCGAAAACTTGGTGTATTGAAGTGTAACACCTGCTCTTACGATATGCTGAGGAGCATTTTCTACAAATTTGTCTTTCAAGTTGGTTTCCACCAATTGGTTCGCGCTGTTTTTGGTAACTACTTTGAAATTACCGTAACGCGCTTCTGTGAATCCATAAGATACAAATAAACTCGCGTCAAACTTTCTTGCTTTAGCAGAAAAGGTTTTGAATGGATTCCATTCTACCAAGCTCTCAATACCTTTACTCACACTGTTTCCAACATTGGTTCTGTAGTTGTAGAACGTTCCATCTGTTCTTTGTTGTGTGATCGAACCAACTCTATTGTTGTATTGCAAGTAATAAGCACTTACATCAAAGAAGATAGCATCATGCCACTTACCACGGTATCCTAAATCAATATTGTAGCCACTGGCATCTTTCATATTCGGATCCACTACATCGGTAGTTGGTGCTGCAGTTAAATCTGCAAACTGAATGGGTCGATAGCTTTGAGTGATGTTTCCATAGATTTCGCTAAAACTGTTCACATGATACTCTGCTCCAATTCCGGCCAAGAAAAAGCTTCTTCCTTTTTCTAAATTCTGCAAGTAAACAGGATCTCCCGCACTTGTGTAGGAAGTAATACCTGAAGCTTTGGCCCAAAGATATTCGTATCGAATACCGGGGATGATCAATAGATTTTTTACTGGTGAAAAAGACTGCTCAACAAACAGGGCCGCGTTCTTGCTCAGAAAATCCAAATCTCTGGGCCATTTGCCATCAACGCGTGTGAGGTCATAGTTTGTACCTGTTGTTCCAACCCCGTCTCTAAAACGATCTGTTTTTCCTTCGTATGCGCGCAAACCGGCACTAAAGGCAGCTTGGCGACCAAACAAAGTATACAAATTCAAATACCTCGCTTCTAATCCTAGGTTTCTATATTGATCAATGTCTACGGTTCTGCTGTTGTACTGTTTTGTTGATGCAACTATGGTATCCATGATGGTGATCGCACGAACAAAGCCTACACTGTTGCGATCTCCGGCCACACCAAATAGTTTCACATTCAGCTTCTGCTTATCAGTAATTTGATAGTTGGCAATCAATGCAGCTGTATTCCATTTAATATCTATCCAGTTTCTTGAACGAAAACTTTGACGCGCATTTGCAGTGAATTGCGCATCAGTTAATCCACCGGGCTGCTGACTGCGAATATGACTCTGCATGAACTCTGCTGTCAATGAAAACTTAGAGGTGAATTTATAAGTAACTGTTCCAAATCCGGCATTGGTATAATAAGCACTGTTCTCTCTCCAACCATTAGCATTGCGATGATCGAAGAAAGCGTAGTAATGTACTTTCCCTTGCTGACCGCCAATGGCATTGTATGAATTGATCAGCCCGAAAGAACCCACAGTTTGCTGTGTTTCAAATTCAAATGGTTTTTTGATCTCACTTCCATTTCTTAGAATATAGTTCACCATGCCACCGAATTGGGGACCGTATTGGAGCGCTCCCTGTCCGCGAATGATTTCTACGCGTTGCACAGCCTGTAATTGCGGATTGTAGTATGCTTCCGGATACCCAAAAGGATCGGCTGCAATATCATAACCGTTCTGACGCACATTAAACTCCCAACTTCTATTCGGACTTAAACCACGGGCACTGATTCCAATTTGAATACCGCTACCATCACTCTCCCATACATGTATACCCGGAACTTTTGCAATGATTTGACGCATGGTATTGGTAGCTACATTACCTTTTACATTATCCATCACCACCAAGCTCGATTTCTTACCTGCATAAATTGAAGTACCTACAATTTCGGGCATTTGGTGAATATCACTGGTACTGTTTCTGCCCACTACAGTTACCTCGGGCATCACTGTATTAAATCGATCTACTGTATCTTTTTTAATAGGATCTTTTTGTTGAGCCGTTACATACAATGCAGTGGACATCACACTCAACAACACTAAAACTCGTTTCATGAAATTAATTTTGATTAAGCTACGCAAAGGTGAATCAGAACGATTTCACTTCGCTTACGCAATCGGAAACGAGGTTTACGCTATCAGGAAAATGAATCTGACAGTAGCATGACAAAACTGTTTTTCCACTGATTAATGTAACAGTAACTCACAGGGCTTCAAGCCTGTATGCTTTTTAAAAGCAGTAGAGAAGTGAGAAATAGAAGAATAGCCCAACATCATAGACACTTCTGTTACGCTTAATCCTTTTTCATAAAGGAGGTAACGAGCATGCTCCATGCGCTGACTTTGATAGAAGTCGAAAATTGTAGTACCAAACAATTCTTTGAAACCTTTCTTCAAGTAACATTCATTGATGGCTACTTTTCTGCTCAATTCTTTGATAGTGAGAGGCTCACCAATATGTTGCAAAAGGATTTCTCTCGCTTTAATGATCTTTTCGCGATCAGCTTCATTCGCTAAAAACTTACACTGAAACTGTTCTACATCTTTATCGCCCAGCATACATTCCATGCTGTACAATAATAACATTTGCGTTTGCGCATTGATGAAGATGTTTTCCAAAGTATCGGTATAGGTATGATTCAGTAAAGACTCTAATACCATTCTTGTTCTACCGCAAATAGACAAAACCTTTGTAAACTCAGACGCATAATTGAAGCTAAGCAAGTCGTCAACCAACTGACTCTTCAATTTACCCGGCTTTACAAATTGCGATAAATGAACAGGATAGAAACGGAAGCTAACAATATCCAAACTATCTACTCGCTCTGCACAAGATCTGGAAGCATTGAATTTACACATATCGCACTCCACTTCTTTTTGGCGACAGTATACATTCCCCGATACACAGAAACGGAGTTCGAGGTATTGTTGTTTGGGTTCGTCTTTTTTGTAGTGGTACACAATCATGCCGGTATCATCAACATTCCATTGCGGTTGTTTGCGGTATCTTTTTATTTGATACTGCACCGATCCGGGGATATGTTGTTCTTTCTCTTGCAACAACTGCAGATCTTCCTGCATTACAGGCTGTTGATTCGAAAGCGACCATATTTCGTGAAACTGTTGCATAATTGAACTGTAAAATTACAGTTCCAAGGCTAAACTTCCTACAAGTAACGTTTTGGTTAGCTTTTGAAATAGGGAATTTTAACAGAAGTGTGACAGAAGGAAGGGAGGAGAGAAGTAGCGAGGATGCGAGGAAGCGAGGAAACGAGGATAAGTGGAAGCGAGGAAATACAGAGAAAGAACAGGTGCAGGGGGAGGGAGAAAAGACGAGGGGAAGAAGACTTTGCGAATTCTTTGTGGTCGTTGCGTCCATTGCGGTAAAACTAAGATAAACACGCACCACAATCATCATTCAATTCCGGCAAAACCCAATACCGGAGGGCCTTTCATTATTAATTATTAATTCTTCATTATTAATTAATCAAAGCTTTGGTTCGCGGAAGCGGCCATTTTCAGCAAGCGGTTGAATTGCTCGGGAGATAGATCGTTGTAGAAGAAGTAAACGGGATCGAGGGGGCGGCCGTTTTTATGAACCTCATAATGGCAGTGCGGACCGGTTGATTTTCCGGTACTCCCAACCCAACCAATGATTTCGCCTCGTCGCACCACTTGGCCTCCTTTCACTTTTAGGCGATACATATGTCCGTAAAGGGTTTCATAGCCATATCCGTGGTTGAGTACTACGTGGTTGCCGTATCCATTTCCAATATTACCCGCTACTTTAACAACACCATTCGCAGTAGCGTAAATGGGAGTTCCTTGAGGAGCGGTAAAATCAAGCCCGGCATGGAATTTCACTGTTTTATACACCGGGTCAATGCGATATCCATAACCGGAAGCTACCCTTTTCAAATCGGCATTGCTTACAGGTTGAATAGCAGGGGTAGCGGCCAATAATTTTTCCTTATTCTTTAAAAATCCGGAGATTTCATTGAAGCTTTTGTCTTGGTAAGCCATTCGAAGTGCCAATCGATTGATAGTACCTGTCACAGAATTCTCTAACTGATTGGAAGTCAAACTCATAACTAAGTCGATTTCCTTTTGCTGCTCCATTTCCTTTAATCGCACACTATCGGGAATAGGGGTGGCTTCGAAAATGGTACGATACACTTCATTATCGCGCTTTTCCAATTCCATCATTTTCTGATTCAATTGGCGCGTTTTTTCGTCCAAAACCAAGAACTGCTGCTTCAGTTTATCGTTCTCGGTTCTGAGAATTTCTTCTTTGGCAGAAGGGAAATTGCGGAACAACAACCAGGCAATGATC
Source organism: Chitinophagaceae bacterium UBA3961 (assembly GCA_002385265.1). Classification (GTDB taxonomy): domain Bacteria; phylum Bacteroidota; class Bacteroidia; order Chitinophagales; family Chitinophagaceae; genus Endoryza; species Endoryza foliicola. Next base: position 3,819 of record DGDD01000242.1, on the reverse strand, counting down.
AAACTGGTTACCAAAGAGGCTGAAATAAAACCTATAACACGCAAAAGGGTTACCCGAAGTGGGGTTTCCAGCTTTTCATACCGTAGCGTATTGGTGTTATAGAAATATTTGACTTTTTTCATACTTCAGTCTCGCTCTTCGGGGCATTTCCGACTTAACTAGTTGAACTTTATTTACCTTTGCACACCGCTTCAGGTTCTACAAAGATAGCCACTTGAGGCGGCAATAGAGCACAAAGATTGTTCCGAAAACACAGATACTCTGTAATTTATAAAAACTTGGTCAGATGACGCATATGACTGCTGCTGAGATAAGACAGGCATTTTTAGATTTTTTTCGTTCGAAAGGGCATGAAATTGTTCCTTCTGCACCCATCGTGCTCAAGAACGACCCTACCCTCCTTTTCACCAATGCAGGGATGAATCAATTCAAAGATTATTTCCTCGGTAACAAAACAGCCCCTTGGAAAAGAGTGGCCGATACTCAAAAATGCTTGCGCGTTAGCGGAAAGCACAACGACTTAGAAGAAGTGGGGGTAGATACCTATCACCATACGATGTTTGAAATGTTGGGTAACTGGAGCTTCGGCGACTACTTCAAAAAAGAAGCCATTGAATGGAGCTGGGAATTACTCACTGAAGTTTATAAAATTCCAAAAGATCGATTATATGCTACCGTTTTCGAAGGCGATGCCAGTGAAAACATTCCGGCCTCTACCATCGCTTTGGCAAAATGGAAAGAGTTGATTGCAGAAGACCACATTGTATTCGGTAATAAAAAAGATAATTTCTGGGAAATGGGGGAAACAGGACCTTGTGGGCCTTGTACTGAAATTCACGTGGATTGTCGTCCGGATAGTGAAAGAGCATTGATACCCGGTCGTGATTTAGTAAACAAAGACCATCCCCAAGTAATTGAAATTTGGAACAACGTATTCATTCAATTCAATCGTAAGAAAGACAGATCATTGGAACCCTTGCCTGCTACTCACGTAGATACTGGTATGGGATTGGAGCGTTTGGTGCGTGTTTTACAAGGCAAGAGTTCGAACTACGATACTGATATATTTAGTGGAACCATTTCAAAAGTGGCGGATATTACCGGAAAAAAATACGACGGCTCCGACACTAAAGAAGCAGTTGCTTTCAGAGTTTTGGCAGACCATATTCGTGCCATCGCTTTCACAATTGCCGACGGTCAACTCCCTTCGAATACTGGTGCAGGTTATGTGATCCGCAGAATTCTGAGAAGAGCCGTACGTTATTATTATACTTACCTCGATTATCAACAACCTTTGTTGCATCAACTCATGCCGGGTTTGGCGAAGCAATTCGAATATGTGTTTCCCGAATTGCAACAACAAATCGACTTTGTAACGAAAGTAGTTCATAAAGAAGAAGAAGATTTCTTAAGAACGATTGACAAAGGATTGAAGCGTATTGATACATTGATCAAAGACAATCAAGGTTCTGTAATTCCCGGTAAAGAAGTGTTTGAATTGTATGATACCTATGGATTCCCGGTTGACTTAACCACCCTAATTGCGAGTGAGCAAGGGTTGAAAGTTGATGAAGAAGCTTTCAAAGCGGAGATGCAAAAGCAAAAAGACAGAGCGAAAGCGGCTTCCAAAGTAGATGCAGAAGATTGGGTTGTTTTAAGCGAGAATGGACCGGTAAAGTTCGTTGGCTATACTGAATTAGAATCAACCACTGAAGTACTTCGCTACCGCAAAGTGAAAGCGAAAGGGAAAGAAGGATATCAAGTTGTTTTGAAAGAAACACCGTTCTATGCAGAAAGCGGTGGTCAAGTTGGCGATAGAGGTTGGATCGATTTTGATGGCAATACAGTAGAGGTAATTGACACCAAGAAAGAAAATGATTTGATCATTCAATTCACCGAACAATTACCCGATGAGATTCCTACAACCGTAAAAGCAACTGTTAACTCAGATCTGAGAGCAAAAACTACTGTGCACCACTCAGTAACCCATTTGCTCCACGCAGCACTACGAAATATACTAGGCACCCATGTGGCACAAAAAGGTTCATTGGTGAATGAGCATTATTTAAGATTCGACTTCTCTCATATTGCAAAAGTTACCGATGAAGAGATTGCGCAAATAGAAGCCATTGTAAACAATAAGATTCGTGAAAATGTTCCGGTGGTAATCAAAGAGCTTCCCAAAGAAGAAGCGCTGAAATTAGGCGCTATGGCCTTGTTTGGAGAGAAGTACGGCGATGTGGTTCGAGTAGTGATCATGGATCCGAATTATTCTGTTGAACTCTGCGGTGGAACCCATGTAGGGCGCACCGGTGAATTAGGATTCTTTAAAATCACTTCAGAAGCGGCCGTTGCAGCCGGTGTTCGTCGTGTAGAAGCGGTAAGCGGAAAAGCAGCTGCCGATTTCGTTCAAGACGAACTCAAGCAACTTAAAACAATCAAGGAACAATTCAAGAATCCAAAAGACTTGGTAAAAGCTATTGAGGCAGTTCAGCAAGAAAGTGCAGATCTAAAGAAAAAACTGGAACATCTTGAAAACCGCATGTTGGTGGGAATCAGAAATGAGTTGTTGAAAAAAGACGAGATCATCAATGGCATCACCTTTATTGGAGATATTGTAGAAGTAAGCAGTGCCGATGCATTGAAGAAACTTTGCTTCGATATGAAAAACAACTTGAATGACTATGTGATTGTATTGGCTGCAAACATTGGAGGCAAACCCGCTGTAGCTATCGGAATTGCCGACACCGTTGTAGCAGCGAAACAATTCGATGCAGGCAAATGGATCAAAGAATTGGTAGCACCCATTGTAAAAGGTGGTGGCGGTGGCCAGAAGAATTTGGCAACTGCAGGCGGACAAGACGCCAGCAATCTGCCAAAACTGATTGAGCTTATAAAACAACAGTTATAAAGAAAAAGGCCGCAACTAAAAATTGCGGCCTTTTTTTATTTCAATACCTCTTGAAGTTTTTTCGTTAGCTCCTCTCCTCTTAACCCTTCTCCAATAACAGTTCCATCAGGAGCAATCAACACGTTGAACGGTATCCCTTCGAATTTAAAAGCTGCAACAGCAGCACTGTTCCAGTAAGCAAGATCACTGATCTGAGTCCAATTCAAATGATCTTTTTGAATGGCTCCAATCCAATCTTCTTTTGTTTTATCGAGCGATACTCCGAGGATCGTAAAGTTCTTGTCTTTAAACTGTTGGTAGGCAGCCACAACATTCGGGTTCTCTTCTCTGCAAGGACCACACCAACTCGCCCAAAAATCAACCAACACAAATTTGCCTTTGAAGCTGGAAACAGAGATATTCTTTCCATTCACATCGGGTAAACTTAGCTCAGGCGCTTTCTTACCAACCCAACTATTAGCCTTTCTTCGAGCCTCCATTTCAGCATTCGCCTTTTTGAACTTATCGTATTCTTGCTTGATACTTGCCAGAGAAACATCCGTAGGATATTTCGCGAGCGATTTATTCAACAATTCATCGTATTCTGTTGAACTCAACGATTGTGCGGCTCTGGCCAAAGCGAATGAAACAACCGGTCCTGCAACGGCTTGATCTATAAATTTCTTATAATAATTATTTAAGCCATCAATCAATTTGTTTTTTTCAGTAGTGGCAACAATTACGAGACTATCAGTAGCACTCAACTTTTTTAAACTGTCAATATAATAGTAGGCTTTATTGATCTTGGTGCTTCTATTGCTGTATTCAAAAACAAAATCATGTAATTGTTGACTGGCGGGAGAGCCTTTCACTGAGTAGAATTGGTTCCGATCGGTGAAGTCTGTTTCTACTTGCAAACTGTTCACATC
>DGDD01000241.1 GCA_002385265.1 Chitinophagaceae bacterium UBA3961 | reverse complement strand
TTCGAGCATGCTTCGCAAGGCCGAAGGCCTGAAGAAGGATGCGAGAAATCTGGGTGGTTATAAAACATCCCTGTCATTCCGAACGAGCGAGGCTGCAAAGCAGCCGCAGCGAGAGAGGAAACTCAAAATGCGTTGTTATGGAAGAGACGCTTTCGAAAGGGATTTTTTTCACTAAACTCGTTAGTGAGTTCTTGAGTGATTTAGTTGTTTAGTTTTTGAGTTTGGGCATTACAAAAGATACCGGTTTGAATTTGTTCTTTTGGGCATTTTTGCGTGAAGATGAGTTCCATGCTTCAATAGTGTATCAACTTAAAAACTAAATTACTCTATAGCCTAGCACTAAATATCATTTAGCGTCAATGCTTCGATATCGGATTCTTTCTATAAAACCCGTTCCGAGGTTCCTCTCTCCTTCGTTTGCTTTGCAAACTCAGTCGTTCGGAATGACAACGCATTTTTTTATTAATCTTTCGATATTTTTCGTGGCTCCCACGTCGGCCCTTCGATAATCCCTTCGGGATACTCAGTGACCTCGTGGGACCCACTCAAAATATCGGTTGGAGGAGTCGCTCGGATAGAAAATTGCACTTTTATATGGCGCCTTTCATCTCGTATGCATGAAATACAATACTTTCAAAGCGCAATTATTAATTATTAATTGTTAATTCTTAATTGATAATTGCTTCTAACACTTTGTCTACAAAATTCCCTTTCTCCAAGTTCTCAATCCACCTGCAAACAATAACCAGATCATGTTCTTTGTCTACATAAATAAAATTCACGCCATTACCCACATGCATATACGCTGATTCGGGGGCTCCGGGAATGAGCTTCTTTTCTGTGTTCAAGAAAAAGTTCATAAATCCATAGCCCGTATTCGCTGAAGTAGGGGTGGTAGCTTTTTTGTACCAGTCTTTGGATAATAGTTGTTTTCCGTTCCAATTGCCCTCGTGTAAACTCAATAAGCCAAAGCGTGCCATATCATAAGCATTGATGAACAGTCCACCGCCCCAATGTCCACCACCACTTACCGATTGTATCGGTCTTCCATCCAAAACTATAAAGCTATTAGAATACCCATTCCAATGCCAGCTTGAAGAGGCGCCAATCGGGTTCATCAAGAATTCTCTGGCCACTTCGGGCAATGGACGCTTCCAAACCCATGTGGCTGCTAATGCCAAAGCATTTACGCGTACATCATTGTATTCAAATACAGAACCGGGCTCTCGTCGTTCTTTTCGGATCCATTTGGTGCTGTCCTTTTCAGGTCGGTCGGCCCATTCAGGCTTTCCCCATAGCGTTCCTTCCCAATCGCTGGTTTGACGAAGCATCACATCCCAATTCAAACGCTTGTTATGTTCCGTGCCAAAGGGTTGAATCAATTGTGGTTCACCACCGGGTTGAAACACGGCTACTTCATCAATGTACTTACTTACCGGGTCTTGAATCGATTGAATCAGTTTTCGATCAACAGCCATTCCAACAACCGTACTTAAAAAGCTCTTCGTAACACTGTGCGTCATATCTACCGACATGGGTTCTCCCCATTCAGCAACAATGTAACCATGACGAATGATGATGCCGGAAGGTGCTCCACGATCTGCTTGCACACCAATCGGTTCCGAAAAAGGTTCTTTGCCAAAATCAAGTACCTGACTCTCTTTCATGGATCGAGGCCGTTTGGTTTCTTTCAAAATGGCAAATTGAACAGCGTTTTGTAGTTTGACGCTATCAAATCCTTGCGAAGCAGCACTTTGATGCTGCCAACTGCCGGCCGGAGGAAAATAGAGACTTGCTTTTTTCTGCGCCTGAATCGAAACAGCGGCACCAAAAGCTATTAAAAATAAAAAAGAGGCTTTCATGCTTAAATTTAGCACAAGCCTCTTTCAGTTGGTTTTATTTAGCGATTTAATTTTTCAGAATCTTGAATTCTACCCTTCTGTTCAATTGTCGGTTCTCATCAGTATCATTTGGTGCTACAGGCATGGTTTCTCCATATCCTTTCGAAATAATGCGCGACTCTTTAATGCCCTTGCTTAGGATGTATTCGCGGCAAGACTTGGCACGATTGTCACTCAACTTCATATTGTAATCATCACTTCCGTAACTATCGGTGTGTGCGCTTAACTCAATTTCAATTTTGGGATTCTCCTTCAACAATTCCACCACTCTGTCTAATTCAACAAATGATTCAGGGCGAAGCGTTGCCTTATCAAAATCGAAGAACACATTGTTCAATCGAACTACTTGACCAATTTCAATGGGAACTAGGTATAGGTCTTTATGAATTTCTTTGTAACCTGCCTTCACCATTGAATCCAAATTTAGATTCTCCGATTGTGCAAAGAACTTATCTGCATTGGCATGTATACTGTAGTTTTTATCGTATGGCAACACAATTTTAAACGATCCGTCCATTTCACTTGAAACACCATTTCCTGCAATGGCACCATCGGGTAAGGTTTCATACACTAAGGAAGCTGCCAATGGCTGTTTCGTGTGCGCATTGTACACATTACCACTCACTAGGATCACCGGTTTCGGACGTTCTTTCTCCAGCAACTTCACTCTCACAATATCGCTTTCTCCCATGGTGTTCAATTTGGTAGTCAAGTAAGCATATTCACCACCGGCATCCAATGTGAAAAATGCATCCCAATCAGGTGTGTTGATCGGGGATCCCAAATTTATTGGCTCCGACCATTTTTGCCATGTCTTATCCAATCGTTTCGACATCCAAATATCGTTACTGCCCAAACTGCCTTTTCTATTGCTGCTGAAATACAAGGTTTCTCCATCTGCAGCCAAATAGGGCGTCATTTCATCAGTATCATCCCCATTGATCTGTTTGCCCAAACTTTTAGGCTCCGACCAAGTGCCGTCTTTTTGTAATTGACAAAAGAAGAGATCGCTGTCTTCTCCTCCGGGCACAGGACTGATATAAAGAAGTAAGGTTTGACCATCATGCGACATGGAAGCGCCCGACTGTCGACCTTTGTCATATTTTTCGTAGTTCTTAATGCGTAACATTTCGGGTTCGCACCATCTGCCGTTCGATTGCAGCACACTCATGCTAATTCCTTTTCCAAGAAACGCTCCATTGTGAAAAGCACCTCTGATGAGAATTCTATTATTGTCAGGAGATACCCAATACACTGCATTGTACTGCATGGTATTGAGTGGGTAACTTAAGTGGCGCGCTTCCGACCATTTTCCATCATCGTCTCTCCAAGAATACCAGATGTCTTGAGAGTTAGGTACCGAGTTGTATTTTGTGTTGGCCGGATGATTTTCGCAAATAAAGAATAAGATGTTTCCATCCGCTGAAATGGTGGGACGCAGTTCGGGAAGGTCGCTATTGATATTCGGCCCCAAGTTTTCAATCTTAATGATGGTATTCGTCTTAATTGCCAATTCCTTCTGAGGAATCAGTTTGCCCGCGGTATCTGCCGGAGCTTGAGCAAATAAGGATGCTGAAAATGTCAGCAAACATGCAGTAAGAAGGCGTTTCACGGTACAGGATTTTAGGTAAAATACAGGTTTCAGGTTATAAATACAAACGTAAGGGGAAACACTGATATTGTGTGGGCCGATGAGGAGGAAAAAGAACAGGAGGAAGTATGGGGGCGCAGAAGAATTACTCCTATTTTTGAGCAAATTTCATTCATGAAGAAAATCGGTTTGGTGCTTTCCGGCGGCGGTGCACGGGGCTTTGCTCATTTAGGAGTATTGAAGTTTTTAGAAGAGAAAGGCATTCAAGTATCAGCGGTGTCGGGTACCAGCGCGGGGGCCATCGCAGGGTCTTTAATTGCAGCGGGCTATAAAGCGGATGAAATTTATCAACTCCTGATTTCAACCAATTACTTTGGCTGGAATGCCATTTATTGGGGCAAGGCGGGCATCTTTTCTCTCGATGCTTTAAAAAAAGTATTGCTAAAAGCCATCCCTCATAATAGTTTTGAACAGTTACAATTGCCTTTTTTCGCTACAGCAACCAATGTTAAAAGTGGAACCGTGGTAACCAAATCAGCCGGAGCATTAGCAGAAATGGTACTGGCATCCGCTGCCGTTCCGGTGATCTTTCCCCCGGTTAACATTGACGGAGAAGCCTTGAACGATGGAGGCGTACTTAATAATTTCCCGATTGAACCCTTGATAGGAACCACAGATCTTGTTATCGGAGTTCATGTGAACAAGCTGGCCGATTTAAGTGCTCAGAAAACACCCCTCGGGCCAAGAGAAATGATTGATCGCTGCTTTCACTTGGTAACCGCCGCTGAGATTCATTCTAAGGCGTCGAAATGCGCGGTATTCATTGAGCCGGAATTGAGTAGTTATGGGATGTTTGACGTGAAAAAATCCGCTGCAATTATGCAAGCCGGATACGATGCTGCTAAGCAGTCCGAAGCAGCCTTTTTAGCGCTTTTGTAGTTTTAGAAAGATTGCAAGCGCATTTTCTACCAAACGGCAATAATTGCTGTTGTTGAACTGATAACTTAAACTAGGAGCCGGATTCTTCGAATAATCCATATCGTTATGCCCCATATTTATGTAAAGCATTCGGTAGTTTTTATTTGTCCAAACAACCGGGTAGTCTCCTTCATGCCAAATTTCTTCCGGTTTCGGGCCTGTTCCTAATGGGAAAGAAGCCGGATGTATCGAGAGCAACACTTGAATCTGCTTATTCTTTCTCAAATTGTTTTCCCAGCGGTACCATTCGTTTGGCCCGACCCAAAAACTGTCTTTTAGCTGGTGTAAAAAAGGAGAATTGGTTGATTCGTTTTTTAAATAAGCTCCGGTAGGCCTCCAAGTATTGCTCTTGTACGCCCCCGACCCCAGAAATTGATGATGATACCAGTTCCAATCATCGTTAAATTCAGAAGGGGTCAACGCAAAACCCGCAAAATGAAAGCCGATCCAAGCACCTCCCTGATGCATATATCGTTCGAAAGCTTTTCTACTAGCACTGTCTTCAGGTCGGGAATCAAGAAAAAGGATCAATTGATAGTTCTCCAGTTCTTGGGTGTTCAATTTCGACCAACCCAAACAAGTATCATACTGAAAGCCGAATTCTATTGATTTTTGATTGAACCAAGTATTGGCTTCCTCAATAAAACTCAAGTGAGCGGGATCGTTATAACGACTGTAAAAACACAACACTTTCGGTTGCGAAAAAACCGTTAAAATGCTGAACAGGCAAATAAATAAGCAAAGCAAACGTTCTTTCATGGTACTTTAAATGTAAGTGAATTCCCTTGGTTTTCACTCTTTCTAGCGAGCCGCACCCTTTTATTTCGTAATTTTCGTCTACAATTTTTCTATGAACAGAATAAGCTGCCTTTTACTTTTGCTAACCCTCTTCGCTTGCATAGGGTTGAATGCACAAACTCGAGTATATTTTGAATCTTCAAAATACGATCTTTCTCCAGCGACTCGACAAACGCTCGACTCATTAGCACGGACCTTGATAAATGTAAAGCATGTAAGTGTTGCCGGATATTGCGATTCTACCGGAACCGCTGCATTCAATAAAACGCTTTCTGAAAACAGAGCCAAAGCAGTGGCCAATTATTTGCGAGTAGCCATGATGCCCAAAGCCCAAGTATATTTTCGAGGCTTTAGTGCTTATGGACCTGTAGCAACCAATAGCACTGAAGAAGGCAAGCAATTGAATCGTAGAGTAGAAATTACTGTGGAATGGATGCCGGTAAAAGTGCCCAAAGACAGTCTAGAGGCCAAACCTGCACCCCAAAAAACTGAAATTGCCGTACCCACTCCCGAACCAAGTCCTCAAAAAACGGAACCCGTTGCCGATAGTAGTTTTGTGCCCCGTGAACCCGAAAAAATTATCAAAGATGAAGAGTTCGTAAAGCTTTCTGACGATAGTACGCTGTTGCGATTGAGAAACATGAACTATGTTGGTGGGCAAGATGTGTTGTTAGGTGAAAGCTATCCTTCGCTCCATTACTTATTAGAGGTGATGCAACAATTTCCAAAACTAAAAATCAATGTAGAAGGGCATATCTGTTGCGAACCCAAAACTACTTCTTTTGGGATGGATCTGTCCATTAGAAGAGCAAAAACAGTAGTGGAGTATTTAAAGTCATGTGGTATCGATTCAAGTCGGTTAACCTACCAAGGTTTTGGAGCCGATAGAAAATTGACAGCTGAATTAGATGAGTTCCAGAAAAAGGAAAACCGAAGAGTAGAAATTCGCTTATTGAACGATAAACAGTCAAAATCAGACTATCAACCAATCAACTATTCAAAGCTGGAGAAAATTGTCAAACGTCCCAAGCGATTCGATCGAATTGAAACCTATAATCTAGCTTTTAATGTTTTACTGCCACAATTGAAACCGTATAGCGTTAAGCAGCTCGATAGTTTGGTAGCATTATTAGAGCAACATCCCTTATACCAAGCATCGTTGAGTATGCAATTACCCTTCCAAAGTAACACCAAAGAATATATGCAAGCTTTGTCGCTCATTCCAATTCATTATTTGGTTTCAAAAGGGATTGACCCTGCCAGATTGCACTATGAAGGTTATGGATTTGGAGAAGTAAGTGAACGAGAAATGCAACTGCGTGCACAGTATTATGGTAAAATTGGTGTAGTGAAATTAGAATGCGTTATTTGGGTGCCCAATCCTTAACATTATGGATCCTATCATAGAAATAAAAGCCAAAGAAATTCTTTCAGCCAATTGGTACAAACTTTACAAATATAGTTTTACCAAACAATCGGGTTCTTCTATTCAAATTCAGCATCGGGAAGTATACGACCGGGGTAATGGTGCGGTAATTCTGTTGTACAATACCGAGAAGAAGACTGTTGTATTAACCCGCCAATTCCGCATGCCCACTTTTGTAAATGGCAACCCATCAGGTATGCTTATTGAAGCCTGCGCCGGCCTACTCGACAACGACCATCCCAAAGAGGCCATCATGCGCGAAACGGAAGAAGAAACGGGTTACCGACTTACAGACGTGAAAAAAGTATATGAATGTTACATGAGCCCCGGTTCCGTGACAGAGATTCTTCATTTCTTTGTTGGAGCTTATTCTGATAATCAAAAAGTGAACGATGGGGGAGGACTTGCCGAAGAGCAAGAAGAAATTGAAGTATTAGAAATCCCATTTGCAACAGCTTTGAAAATGATTGAAACGGGTGAGATAAAAGATGGTAAAACAATCATGCTGCTTCAATACTTACAAATTCATATCTTCAAAAATGGCTAGTTTTTGTCGATTTTTATTTGTTGCCCTTCTATTGGTCTCTCTTAGTGGAGTCGCGCAGCCTGCTCGTTCTGTAAAACTCATCAATAGCTATCCTGCCTTTCCCGATAGTTTGAGAAGCAATGGTCACCACTACGATGGGAAACACTATCCTTTAAAGGAGCATTACAATGATTCCACAATGCTTGTTGTATTTCCAGCAAATTTCAAATTGAAAAAGCAAGTTGATATCGTTATCTGGTTTCATGGTTGGTTCAACAATATTGATAGTGCTAACAACTATTTTAAACTGAAAGAGCAGTTCCTACATTCCAATCGCGATGCTGTTTTAGTGATTCCTGAAATGGCTAAGAATGCACCTGATTCATACGGCGGTAAGTTTGAAGATTCCGGTTATTTCAATCTTTTTATGAACAGCCTACTTTCTCAATTGGCTTCTCAACAAAAGCGATCCTTCATTCCCAAAGTGCAAAGTCTTGTGCTGGCCGGTCACAGTGGTGCTTACAGAGTGATTGCGAAAATTGCTTCCAATCAGCCGTATGTAAAAGAGATTTTACTGTTCGATGGAATGTATGGACAAGTCCCACTTTTTATGAAATGGCTGCATAAAACTAAAAGCCCAAGATTCATCAATTTGTATACGCACGAAGGTGGTGGTACTGATGAAATGTCTGATACGTTAAGAGTATCCTTAAAGCAAGCAGCTATTCCTTACGCCGATTACCAAGAGTCGGAGTTAAAAGCATCTAAATTCGGCGTTCCGGTAGTTTTTATAGAAACAAAAAGGGGGCACAATGAAATCATTGCATCCCCCGATTATTTTGAATTGTTCTTGCTCAGGTCAGTTTCTTTAAAGCCTTTGAACAAGCGCTAAGTCTTACACTGTTTTTATATAATCAATACTTTTCTTCAATGCTGTTTCCGGGTTGGCAACCATGTCTTGCTCAATAAAATAATGTTCTACTCCAATTTTTTGAGAAGTAGCAATAATGTTTTTGAGGTCTAACACTCCATCGCCACAAGAACACATCAGCGGGAATAAAGCAAACCATTGGCTGGCATCACCACCGTCGCCGGAAAAGGTTGCTTTCTTGCTCATGTCTTTAATGTGGAGCATTTTATAACGCTTGGAGTACTTGTTCAGTAATGCCACCGGATCTGCACCACCTGCTGCTGTCCAGAACAGATCCATTTCCAAGAATACGGTATCCGGATCAGTTGCATTCAACATAACTTCCAAGGGAACCGTGCCATCGGCAAGCGGTTTTATTCCGTATCCGTGGTTGTGATAACCAAAACGAATGCCCTCTTTTTTCGCGGCAGCGCCTATTTTATTGAAGCTGTCTGCCATTTTTTTGTAATCGTCTAAAGTCTTCCTTCTTGCATCAGGAATAGCAGGTAATACTACATATTTATGCCCCATTTCATGTGCTGCTTTTGCAAGCGCCGGCATATCGTTTTCGAGAGTGTCAAGATCTGTATGCATCGATGGCGTTGTCATGCCACTATCTTTGATCAACTTCAAAAATTCGGAACTGCTTTTCTCAAAATAACCACTTCCGGAGAAACCCAACATGCCGGTTACTTGTTTCCAACCTGATTTCGCCGATTCCGCACTAAATGTATAAGGACCGTAAAGTTCCAGTTCCTTATAGCCCATTTGTTGTAGCATACCGATAGCTGCTACCGGATTTGCAGAAAGCATTTTTGGGATGGAGAACAACTGGATACCCACATTTGATACTCCCTGCGACTTTAGAAAATCAACAGTGGGAGAGGTCAAAAAAGCCATGGAGGCCAGACCCGTTTGTTTAACGAAACTTCTTCTTGATGGCATAGCAAATGATTTATGCTACAATCTACACAATTATTCAATTATTTTTACAGGATGAGTGATGCCTCTTTAAAACAAATCTTGTTTGAAAAAATAATGGAACTGTTCGATCAACGGTTGCATAGTATCCGTTTACAGTTGAATGCAGCTCAGGAAGCCGCCAACAACGAAACCAAGAGCAGTGCGGGCGATAAATATGAAACCGAAAGAGCGATGCAGCAATTGAACAAAGAAATGTTCTCCAAACAATTGGCGGCGGCCCTTCAAGAAAAAGAGACGGCAATTCAAATTCAAAAGAATTACAAATTAGGTGCGGTTTCAGCAGGAGCGTTGGTTTTAACCACTGCAGGCAATTTCTATTTGTTGAGTGGTATGGGTAAGCTTACTGTTGAAGGGAAAGATTTCTATCTCGTAGCACCCAATGCCCCGGTAGCATTGGAGTTGAGAGGTAAGAAAGAGGGCGATGAATTCAATTTTCAAAACAAAAAACAGAAAATAGTTTCGATACTATGAAAGCAGCTACGGTTCAAGATATTAAAAAGGAATTGCAACAATTGCCTGCCAAGGAATTGGTGGAGATATGCCTTCGATTGATCAAGTTCAAAAAAGACAACAAAGAACTACTTACTTATTTGTTGTTTGAAGCTCATGACGAACCGGCTTTTATCGCTGCAGCTAAACTAGAACTGGATGAATGCATGGAACAGATCAACTTGAGCCATCTTTATTTTGCCAAGAAAACCCTTCGCAAAATGGGACGTATCATCACCAAATATGCGCGGTACAGCGGGAATAAGGAAACGGAGATTCAACTTCGGATTTATTTCTGTCAACAAATCCGCGAGTCCGGAATACCCGTTCGCCGTAATTCTGTGATCAGCAATTTATACGACCAACAATTGAAGAAGGTGCAAACACTGCTCAATTCCTTGCACGAAGATCTTCAATACGAATACCAACGCGAAGTAACTGCCTTGGAAGAGGATTAACGTTTTTTATTTTTTCGATATTCCTTGAAGCTCGATTGTTTCGGTTTCTTCGATTTAGAAGGCAGTTCGAATGCCTCTTTCGGAATATCCAATTTTGCTTTTTTTGCGTTTTTAGCTTCTACCGGCTTTGCTTTCTTAATGGGTTTAAGCGCCGTTTTCGATGAATCTTTTACCAACGATTCAATTTGAGCAATTTCAACATCACTTAGATAGCGCCACTTTCCAAGCGCAATTTTATCCAAAGCAATGTTCATGATTCGTACACGTTTCAAGCTCTCTACTTCAAATTCAAAATACTCGCACATTCTTCGAATCTGGCGGTTTAGCCCTTGTTTCAACACTATCTTAAACGTGTGATTTCCCAGCTTTGAAATTTTGCAAGGTAAGGTAACGGTATCCAAAATGGGGACACCCTTACTCATCTTTTCTAAAAAATAAGGCGTAATTGATTTGTTAACTCGAACAATGTATTCCTTCTCATGCTCATTCGATGCACGAAGAATTTTATTTACGATATCCCCGTCATTGGTTAAAAAGATCAGTCCTTCCGAATCTTTATCTAAACGACCAATAGGGAATATGCGTTTTGGATAGTTTATATATGTGATGATGTTTCCGGCAATATTCGTGTCGGTTGTACAGGTAATGCCTGCCGGCTTATTGAATGCGAGGTAGACTTTTTTCTCTTTTTTCGGTTTGCCATTCGATAAATAACTGCCATCCACTTCTACAATGTCACCCGGGGTGTAGCGATTGCCGAGCTGTGCGAGTTCATTGTTTAGAATAACACGACCTTGACGAATCAACTCATCCGCTTCTCTTCTGCTGCAATATCCGGTATCGCTGATAAACTTATTTAAACTTATAGAATCGTCTTGCATACTGCAAAGCTAGGAAATTAATGGCAGCGGGCATAAGCCGCTGCAAATGATGTATGTTTGCGGAAAATTTCTCCACTTGTCTACTGTTGTTTTAATAACACCTCCCTTTACGCAATTGAATACGCCGTACCCCGCTACGGCTTATCTCAAAGGCTTTCTGAATACAAGAGGCGTCAGCAGTTTTCAAGCCGATTTAGGCATTGAAGTAACCAATTTGGTCTTTTCTTCGGAAGGACTGAAAGATGTGTTTAAGAGAATTGGAGGATTAGTGGCTGAATGGTCAGACAATTGCAAACGAATCATTGCCTTACAAGACCAGTACGTACAAACAATTGATATTGTGATGAGCTTTCTTCAGGGAAAGCGCCCCACAATGGCCCAGCAAATTTGTCAACGTAATTTTCTACCCGAAGCCGATCGATTCAAACAGATCGCCGATATCACTTGGGCCTTCGGTGCCATGGGAATTCAGGACCAAGCCAAGCATTTAGCAACCATGTATCTGGAAGATTTGTCTGATTTGATCAAAGAAACCTTAGACGACCATTTCGGATTCAGCAGGTATGCGGAACGTCTTGGGAGAGCAGCTTCCGAATACGATGAACTCTTTGAAGCCCTCAATCAACCTTTGACTTTCATTGACGAAAAAACCATTCAAGTTTTCAAAGCAATCATAGAAAAAGAACAGCCTAAGTTGGTGGCCATCTCTGTTCCTTTTCCCGGTAACTTGTATGCAGGTTTGAGATGTGCTCAATGGTTAAAAACACATCATCCTTCTATTAAAGTGGCCTTGGGTGGTGGTTATGCAAACACTGAATTGCGATCTCTTTCAGATACACGGGTTTTCGAAGTACTCGATTTTATTACCCTCGACGACGGAGAAGCGCCCATTGAACAACTCATCAAGTTTGTGGAAGGAAGCATACCACAAGATCAATTGAAGCGCTGTTTGATGAACGATGGGGAAAAAGTATCATATATAAACAATGCTGCATGCACCGACTACAAACAAGGTCAAGTAGGTACCCCCGATTACAGCGACTTTAAATTGGATCTATACATTTCTGCTTTAGAAGTGGCCAACCCCATGCACAGGCTGTGGAGCGATGGCCGTTGGAACAAGCTAACCATGGCGCACGGTTGCTATTGGGCGAAATGCACTTTCTGTGATATTAACCTCGATTATATTCAACGCTACGAACCCATCAACGCAAGTATTCTCTGCGATCGAATGGAAGAAATGATGGCGCAAACAGGAGAGAATGGTTTTCATTTTGTTGACGAAGCCGCACCGCCTTCGCTAATGAAGGCATTGGCACTAGAAATCATCAAACGAAAGCTAGTAGTTAGTTGGTGGACCAATATTCGTTTTGAAAAGAATTTTACCCGCGATCTCTGTTTGCTTTTAAAAGAATCGGGCTGTATTGCTGTTTCGGGAGGACTTGAAGTAGCTTCCGATCGACTGCTTGCGCTTATTCAGAAAGGAATAACAGTAGAACAGGTGGCACAAGTAACCAAACATTTTACCGAAGCCGGTATCATGGTTCATGCGTATCTGATGTATGGATTCCCTACTCAAACAGCCCAAGAAACCATCGACTCTCTTGAAATGGTAAGGCAATTGTTCAAAACAGGAGTACTACAGTCGGCATTTTGGCATCTGTTCACCATGACTGCCCATAGCCCGGTAGGCAAAAACCCCGCAGCATTTAAAGTAGAGCGAATTGGAACTGGCGAGGGGCGTTTCGCTAATAATGACCGCGATCACCACGACCCTGTTGGAGAACACGAGCGCTTTGGCGACGGACTTCGAAAAGCCCTGTTCAACTACATGCATGCACTTGGTTTTGAGGAACCCCTTCACAAGTGGTTCGATTTTAAAGTGCCCAAAACTACGGTTGCTCCCGACCTGATCTTGAATTACATCAACAATGAACCACTTCCGCCGTTCAAACTAGAGTCTCAAGTAATTTGGTTGAATAAATCTGTGTCAATCGACTTTTTCACTCAAACCAAAAAAGGGAATTCGAGAGAAATGGCCAATATAACACTCATTACAAAGAAGCAAACTTATACGCTTACCGTGCCTGCCGAACAAGGAAAGTGGTTGTTCGAATTGTTACCAACGCTAGGACCGGAAAAAGCAAAACAATCCTTAAAGCAAGTTCAAGACAGCTACGAGAAAAATGGATGGGACGATTTTGAACTGTTTTGGGACAACAAGCCAATGAGTGGTCTGCATAAATTTGGACTCTTGAGGATTTAAAACGGAAAAGCCGCCTTCGAAACTCAATTGAGTTCCCAAGACAGCTTTTTTAAAATACAGTACAGATTGCTTATAGGGTAATTACACTATTTGTACCACCGTAAACATTGGGTGCTTCAGCGTCCGCTTCAGGGTCGTTCAGCCACTCTGATTCGTTCACGCGGTACTTGAATTCATGTTTTGAATCTTTTGGAAGATTAACGTCTATTGAAAACGTACCATCCTTTTTCTTGTTCATTACAAGCGGCTGCATCCAGTCGCTGTTCAGTCCGAGGATTTCAATAGAAGAGGCGTTATCTGCAACAAGTGAAAACTTTACTTTGCAGTAATCCTTGGTTTTGTAGTAGGTCTTAGTTACCATAATGCTTGGTTTATTGAAGGTTGTAAAAGCAATTGATTTTCGCCAAGCAATCGTAGATAAAGGCAAAATTACATACCTTAATACAAAAAATATTAAAAAGTAACCCAATTCATTGAATAGCAAGCTACTAACAAATGATCGTGACGGGTTTTTATTGATGAAATTTCGGTTTACGCTTTTGAATTAATATTTGAAATATAGAGGGTTATAAAGCTTACTTATTATTTATTCAGTTTAGTTAAGACATAAAAATTCATGAAAATTATTCGCAGAATTCTTTCCATTTTAGGCATTATTATTCTGGTTGCCGCTATCGGGTTTTTCTTCTTCGCTCCGAAATACATCGATCAATCGATGAACAAAACCCTTCACAAGAGTATCACTGACAGTGTTCCAAAATGGTATGATTCCATTCCTTTTATTGCCGATATGCACTGTGATGCTCTTTTATGGGATCGTAATATTTTGAAAAAAGCCGATCACGGTCATGTAGACATTCCTCGAATGCTGGAAGCCAATGAGGCTTTTCAAGTCTTTTCCATCGTGAGTAAAACTCCAAGAGGAATCAATTATGAGAAGAATACCGCAGAAACCGATCAAGTTGCCTTATTGAGTTTTGCTCAACTACGCAACTGGCACGATTGGTTCAGTATGAAGTCGAGAGCCCTTCACCAATGCGAGGCGCTACATAAAACAGCCGAATACTCGGAAGGAACTTTTCGAGTGATACAAACCAAATCCGATTTGGAGCAATTCATCAATGATAGGGCTAAGAACCGTTCTATCGCGGCCGGAATGTTGGCACTAGAAGGTGCACATTGTTTGGAAAATGATCTTACTAATTTGGATACTTTTTTCAATGCCGGTGTAAGATACATTGGACTTACCCATTTTTTCGACAATGAATGGGGAGGCTCAGCTCATGGAGTAGACAAAGGTGGTTTAACAGAAAAAGGAAAGCAATTGATAGATGCCATGATCAAAAAGCACATCATCATTGATTTGGCGCATGCGTCACCCAAATTGATCGATGATATCTTCAAATACACATCGGTTCCTTTGTTGGTTTCACATACCGGAGTAAAAGCAACCTGCGATAATGTGAGAAATTTAAGTGATGCGCAAATTGATGAAATTGGCAAACGAAAAGGACTGATCTGTATAGGAATGTGGGAAACGGCCGTATGTGGAACCGACGCCATGGCCACTGCAAAAGCCATCAAATATGTAATGGATCGAATAGGAGTGGAGCGCGTTTCCATGGGCTCCGATTTCGATGGGGCAATTGAAGCCAGCTATGATATCAATGGTTTTAGAGAAGTAGTAGCCGCATTACAAAAACTTGGCATTTCAAGAATTGATATTGAAAAAGTAATAGGAGGCAATATTCGCGATTTCTTACTTCAAAACTTACCGGAATAATGAATCAGCAACTTGGGCAATTGGCATTGGGGGTACGCGACTACGATGAAGCCATTGAATTTTATACTACTATTTTGGGCTTTGAACTTTTAGAGGATACCGAATTAAGTACCACTAAACGATGGGTGCGGGTTCGTCCCAAAGGCACCGGTGGTGCTGAACTTTTGCTGGCAAAAGCGGCCAATGAAGAGCAGCTTTCTAGAGTGGGAAATCAAACCGGGGGGCGTGTATTTTTATTTCTCTATACCGACGATTTTGACCGCGATTTTGATAACTATTCATCAAAAGGAGTTGCATTTGTAAGGCCGCCCGAAGAACAGTCTTATGGAAAAGTAGCCGTATTTGAAGATTTATACGGAAACTTATGGGATTTGATACAGCCGAAATAGTAAAAAATTAATGTTGCAACACATAAAAATTACCTATGTTTGTATTGAAAATCAATTATTTATGGTAATTTGGGTGTTGGAACTACGAAAAATGTTTAGTAAAATAGCGATGAAGTGAAATCGTGCAAAAAAAAACTCTCGTAAATACTTTTACTTACGGATTATCTTTTCTTATTTAGCACTTCCTACTCCTATCGATAGAACCTCTTTCTATCCAATTTTCCAAGAAGCCACATACTCTGTAATTTTTTAAACCACATAAAGTCATGAGAAAGCTTTTACTCATTGCTTCTATTCTTGGATTATCAACCTTGTCTTATGCCCAAGTAGGAAGCCTCGTTAACACGTACGGTACAAATGGTGCTACTAACACGCCAATTGGCCTAGGAAACGAAGAAGTTCGCAAATTTGAATTTCAAACCGACGGTAAAGTTGTAGCCGTAGGATATACAGTTGTAGGCGCAACTACAGATATTGCAGTAGTTCGTTACAACCAAAACGGTACTTTAGACAATACCTTCGGAACAGGCGGTATCGTTCAAATTGACTTGGGCGGTGGCAACGACGATGCTTTTGGTGTTGAAATTGACGGCTCAGGCAAAATCATCGTTATCGGAGAAACCAATAGTACTCCTACCTACGATTTCTTTTGTATTCGCTTAAACTCAGACGGAACTTTCGACAATACTTTTAGTGGAGATGGTATTCTTACTGTAGACATTGACGCCGGTTCGGAAGATCATGGCTCAAACGTAAAATTTACTTCTACCGGTAAAATTGTTATTGCAGGTTATAGAAACAAAGGATGTTCCGGTGACTTCGCCGTAGTGCGCATTAACACCGACGGAACGCTCGATAATACTTTCAGTGGCGATGGTATCGTTACAACCGGTATTACAGGTTGTACTGAAGACTTTATCTCAAGCCTTGTTGTGCAATCAGATGATAAAATCATCGCCTCAGGTTCTTCAAAAGACGTTGACTACGATTTCGCGATGGCTCGTTATAATACCGATGGTACTTTAGATGCAACTTTCGGTACCGGTGGTATTGTAGTAACACCGATAGGGCCTGCCGGAATTAGTGACGACCATTGCTATGGCATTGCACTGCAAGCAGATGGTAAAATTGTAAGAACAGGATGGACGCGCGCTTCTACAAGCTCTGATTTCGATTTTGCAACAGCTCGTTACAATACAGATGGTTCACTTGATAATACTTTTGGTACAGGTGGAATTGTGATCACTAATATCGGACCTGGTGCAACCGAAGATCAGGCTCGTGCAGTTGCCTTGATGAAAGATGGTCATATCATTATCGCAGGAAACAGCGATAACGGAGATTTTACCCTGGTTCGCTACAACTCTAACGGAACCTTGGATAACCTCTTCAGTGGCGACGGTATTGCTACAGCTGACTTAGCAGGAGGACAAAACGACTTCGTTCGTTATGTAAAAATGCGTGATCAATACATTTATGCAGGTGGATATATTTCAAATGCAGGTAATAAGAACTTTTCTATCGCTGCCTTCCAAAACGACGGTTTCTCCCTTCCATTCAACGATCTAGCTTTTGCTGCTCAAAGAAATGCCGTAGGTGTAGAATTAACCTGGAAAGCGCTTACAGAAAAGAGTTTGATTCAATACAATATTGAAAAGAGCACCGATGGTCGCAACTTCAAATCTCTAGGTGCCGTTGCAGCCGTTGCTAGTCAGTCTAAATTTAATTTTGTTGACAAAGAAGCGCTTCTCAATACAACCTTCTATCGATTGGCAATGGTATCTGTAGATGGTAAAATAACTTACAGTAATGCTGTTGTTGTAAGAAGCAGTGCTGTATCGTCTAATTTGGAAGTTTATCCAAGTTTGGTTACAAGTACCGTGAACTTGCAAATTCCAGCAGGAATTAAAGGACGCACTCAAATTACTGTAACTGACTTCTCAGGAAGAATTCTCAGTATGAGTACGATGGAACTCCAAGGAACGGCTATTACTACATCATTGGATGTAAATCGTTTATCGAAAGGAATGTACAATATTACCGTTTCTGCTGATGGTGGCAATGTGAAGTTGACTTCTCGTTTCGTGAAACAATAATGTCAACCCCCTAGACTTTACATATGTGGAAATGGGGCCGTATAATTACGGCCCCTTTTTTTATGGAATTTTTTAACTTAGGAATCTCAGAGAGTTTAAACCCGCTGCTATGCCTTGGAGATTCCTGTTCTTAGTGTTTCTTTCTACCCCAGCTTTGGCGCAAGACCAGTTGGCTACCACCAATAGTGCACCTCCTGTAGCGTCTTATGAAAAATGCGTGATCAATGCTTCTAAACTACTTACAGAAGTGTTCGATTTAATGAAGAAGAATTATTACAAAAAAGACTTCATTGCCTGGGATTCTCTTCAATTGTTGGCTCAGCAGCAAGTGAAAGCCAGTACCACCTGCGAGGGCGCTTATGATGCCATTAATCATTGTTTTAAATTGCTCAAAGAACAACATAGTTTTGTTATGCCAGCCATAAAAGCGGCTACCTATAACAACGATACCTCTTATGTTTGTTTCTCTCAAAACTGGAAAGAACAAGTGGGGTCTTGCAGAGCGGAACTTCTTGAACCCGAAATAGGTTATTTGGAAGTACCCGCTATTAGCTCTACGGATCGATGGATTTGTGAGAAAATGTCGGATAGTTTGCAATCACTCATCGCTTATCTCGATCGATCCGGAGTTAAGCATTGGATTATTGATTTACGAAAAAATACTGGTGGGAATTGTTGGCCTATGCTCACTGGAATTGGCCCACTACTACAAACAGATACTTGTGTTTATTTTATCAGAAATGAAGAGCGTGTTCCGGTTATCTATAAAAATGGGAAGACCTACCAAGGAAAGTACGAACGCTGTGGCACTTCTCAACCCGGCTATCAGCTTGCAAATAAACCTCTTCAAATTATCGTTTTAACAGGGAACCGAACCGCCAGCTCCGGAGAAATTGTGGCGCTCGCATTTCGAGGTATGAAAGAAACGATCATGATGGGGCTGCCTACTGCCGGACTTACAACAGCCAATGCTACCTATCAACTCTCCAATAATGCCATGTTAGTACTAAGCGTGTGTCAAGAAGCCGATCGAAAAGGAAGAATACAGGAAGGGAGAATGAAGCCTGATATCATAATAGAAAGCAAATATGGTGAAGATACGGCCCTTCAGGAAGCACTTATGAAATTGCGAGAAGTTAAAATCTTATCAAATTACTAGCCATCCCCAAAAGTTTTTTGTCAACCGAACGTCTTATACTATTATTAGTATAAAATAAGCGTTTAATATGAAGTTGACCCGAATTTGGCTCTCGTCTTTCCTTATTTCGACTGCCCTCCTTGGTTTTTCAAACCCTGTAAAACCAATCAAATCTTTCCAATCGCACTATGAAAACGTACTCGGAACTTCTTTCGATCTCAAAGTTTTCACTACTTCAGAAATCAAAGCTGATATAGCAACGGATATTGCTTTGAACGAAATTGACCGACTATCGGCAATCAGTAGTTCTTATGATCCCAATAGTGAATTGAGTCTCTGGTTAAAAACGCAACAAACTCCTATTAAACTAAGTAAGGATCTATATACCTTGTTTGAATTGTTTGATTCTTGGAAACAAAAAACCAAGGGTGCTTTGAATCCCTCAATTGCACTCGCTATTGAATCTTGGAAGGATGCGCAAAAAAGCGGTATGCTTCCCTCAGCCAATGAGTTGTCTGCCATGGCATTTGAAATGCAACAGGCACAATGGGTATTAGATCCGGTGAATCAAACCGCTACTCATATAGGATCTCTGCCCCTCGTTTTCAACACTTTCGTTAAATCATATATTATCGACAAAGCAGCTACAAAAGCACTTCAAGAAACCGGAGTGCAGGGACTTGTTTTAAATATTGGGGGTGACGTGGTTGTGAAAGGGAGTCAACCTGAACTTATCGGTGTTGCTACATCAAAGCAAATAGCAGACAACGAAGTGCCCGCTATTCAGATATCCATTGAGAACAAAGCAATTGCTACTAGTGGGAACTATAAACGGGGCTTTTTGGTAAATAACAAGTGGTACTCTCATATTTTAGACCCGAGAACCGCTGCGCCTGCTCAACAAATACAAAACGCTACAGTAGTGGCCAACGACGCAACAACAGCCGGCGCATTGGCAACTGCATTCAATATTCTTTCCCTAGACGAATCGATAACGCTAGCTAGTGCTATTCCCGGAGTGGCCTTCATGATTACAGATGTGAAAGGAGAAGTGCGTTACAACAGCGCTTGGAAAGCATTGGTGAAACCTGCTGAATTGGCAAAAGTTACCACTCCCAATCAAAAAACTTGGAATGAAAATTATGAAGTTTTGATCAACCTTGAATTAGCAAAATTTGAAGGTCGCTCACATCGACCCTTCGTAGCTATTTGGGTTGAAAACGACAAACAAGAAACGCAAAGAACACTCGCACTTTGGTTCAATAAGCCTCGTTGGTTACCTGACCTTAAAGAATGGTTCAGGAAAAACAATGCCCGCTATCGTGAAACGCCGGGTGCCGATATTACGACCATTAGTTCAGCTACTCGACCCGCCGGTAACTATGTGATCAAATGGGACGGAAAGAACGATGCCGGACAGTTTGTATCGCAAGGTACCTATACTATTATCATTGAAGTGGCGCGAGAACACGGTACCTATCAAATTATCAAGCAAACAGTTGAGTGTAAAAAGAAGGAAGCTAAATTTGCATTAGAAGCCAATACAGAGGTAGCAAGTGCGTCGGTGGAATACAAAAAAGCTTCTTAAAAGAGATGGAGAAACAGCAACAACCGCTAGGTAAAAGAATCTATAAGCAAACAGCACATTGGTCGAGATGGTTTCATTTGTACTTGTCAATGGTGAGTTTTCTAATACTCCTTTTTTTTGCAATTACCGGCATTACATTGAATCATACTGAGTGGTTTGCAGACCAGCAAAAAACGACCACTTTAAAAGACACGGTACCCATGGCATGGGTAGAAGCTAAATTGGATACCATCGCAATTAAAAAGCTAGAGATCGTAGAACGATTTCGAAATAAATTTGGTATCAAAGGCGCCCTTACCGAATTTATAATAGACGAATACCAATGTACGGTTTCATTCAATGGCCCCGGCTATGCAGTAGCAGCTTTTGTTAATCGAGAGAATGGGATTGTTGAAATCAATGAAACCTATGTTGGTTGGGTGGGAGTGCTCAATGATCTACACAAAGGACGAGACACCGGTTCCAAATGGAAATGGCTGATTGATATTAGTGCCGTATTGATGATTTTAGTATCAATTACCGGACTAATGATGCTATTCTTTTTGAAGTCAAAAAGAATAGCCGGTTTGGCGGTAATCATAGTGGGAGGTATCCTTTGTTGGCTGGTATACTATTTTGGAGTGCAATAAGTTCTAGGCATTTACGGTTGCTAAACTTTGAGGTAATGGAATGCGAACAACTATTTCAGTTCCCATTGCCTCGGCTGTTCTAAGTTCAAGTTTCCCGGATACTGCAAGGGTTTTCTCTTTTATGTTTACTAAGCCTAAGCTTGTTTTCTTTTTTTCCTGTGTTTGATCAAATCCACGGCCATTGTCTTTAATTTTCAATACAAGTTCTTTGTTTTCTGTTTGAAGTGAAACGCTTACCATGCTTGCTTTTGCATGCAATTGAACATTAGACAAAGCTGCATCTAGTACTTTCAAAATAGTGACATCGATGGTAGAAGCAATATGGTTTACCTTCAAATTTGACTCAAACTGCACTTCTATGTTACATTTCTTACTAAATTCTAAGAGTTTTGAATTCACAGATTCACGGAGTCCTAAGT
>DGDD01000244.1 GCA_002385265.1 Chitinophagaceae bacterium UBA3961 | reverse complement strand
CTTGTTCGAAAGATGAGAAACAGAACTTCATTCCGGAAGGTCGTTACTCCGGACAAGTTTCCGGAGGGTACTTTCAAGGCGTTCAGCAACTAGACATTCAATTTGCAAATAATAATTGGATCGCTGAAATGGACCCGACTAGTTCTGTTACATTTAGGAAGGGACGCTATATTGTATTAGACGCCAATCAAATGGTATTGAAAAACTTCGATGTTACTCATCCTTCTGAAGAAAATCGTTTTACCTATTGTGAGGGAGTTTATCGTTTCGGATATAAGAACGACACCCTTTGGCTCACGCAAAAAGATGTGGTTTGCGGTGAGATTGGATTTTTTCTAGTGAAACAACACTAATCAAGGAAAGCAGGTAGTTGTTGAATTGAACTCGTGTACCATCTAATTGATAATTAGTGTGTTATCCCCAATGTTTAACCCCTGCTGTTAGAAATTACGCCCTTGCGCGCTATGATTTATCAAATTCAGATATTACTTTTGCAACAGCTACTGCGGAACTCGTTCATTCCTAATGGTTACCGCAATTAAAAGAAACCCTCAAAAGAACATTTCTCTAATATCCTGTTGAATACTTAGATCCATATCGATTGAAGACCGCGATCAAACTTTAAAGTATTCATATGTATAAATTATTAGCGGCAATCGTACTTACCTCTCTCGTCTATTCTTCTTGCAGCAAGAAAATTGAAGCTGCCGATACTATCGCCAACGGTGTCTATTACGGAACCTATCAACGCATCAAAAGTGGAACAGGAAAAGAAGTGAAAGTGAGCGTTAGTTTCAATGAAGGCGCTTGGTCGGGACTCAGTGATTCAACCAAATACCCCGCACTTTGCAGAGGCGTTTTCAGTTCTGTAGGAATTGATAGTGTGCGCTTTACCAATGACTGTATTTGGACATCCGATTTCGATCATACTTACATTCTAAGTGGTAACTACTCTGTTTATTCTCGTGCAAATCATATCACCATTACGCGTACCTATGCTAACAATGAGCAAGATGTATATGAGCTGTATAAAAAGATGTAATCTATTCTAAGTTGTAAGACTTTATTATGAGCGAAAACAAATGGGCCGTCAGAAAAAAATTTGCGCTGGCATCCGGTGTCGTTTTCGCTTTTTCTTTGTCTCAAACTTGTTACTATACAGGGAAAGAAGGTTCAATCGGCTTTTTGGTATTTATTTTTGGCTGGATGGGTTTTGCAATGGGTTCCGGCGCAGCCATTAGCTGGTTTGCGAATCCACTTTTAGCATTCAGTATTTATATAGCTCGCAAGAATCAGAAACTAGCCCTATTCAGTTCCATTGCTTCATTTTTGTTGAGTTTTTCATTTTTACTATTCGACTCTGTTGTAGCCAATGAAGGTGGCGGGTCTCAAACAATTACCTCGATTGGTATTGGCTATTGGACATGGCTCGCCTCGCACCTTATTTGGATGGCCGCGATGTTTTATACTTTTGAGAGAGAGGGGAAGCCGAGTGCCGGTCCGGAAGATAGAACAAGGTATTTACATTAAGGTCCGAGTTTTTGCGCAGCTTCGCTGCTTGGAATTCGCAAAGGTGATAGAAGAAAGAGAAGTTACACAAAGTGATAACGCGGCAGACACATTCTTTTATTTAACCACAGATAGCCAGATTATTAAATACAATTACATAGATTAATTTCCACAACTCAATTTTGCTTTCATTATTCTCAGTTTTCAATCTGTGAGAATCTCTTAAATCTGCAGAATCTGTGGTTAAAAAAATCCAGAGCTATAGGAGAGCTGCAAATTCTGACAAGCTAATTATGTAACTTTAGTTTCAATCTACTACACTCAAGAAAAACTTCATCTTATGTTACTTTCTAAAGAACTTGCCCGACATATTCGTGAAATTCATTTTGGAACCAATTGGACATGGGCCAATATGCAAGAACATTTGAAAGATGTAGATTATAAAGCCGCGACTACGGCTGTAAAAGATTGCAATACCATTGCTTTGTTGGTTTTTCATATGAACTATTATTTGAATGCCGTATCTAATAGGGTTGCTGGGAATCCTTTAACCGGAAAGCATGAAGACAGTTTTAAAGTACCTGCAATAGAAACCGAAGATACATGGCAGGCCATGCTTTCTAAAACTTGGCAGGATGCTGAATCCTTTGCAGCACTGGTTGAAAATCTTTCAGAGGCCCAACTTTGGGAAAATATCAACGAGAGATACGGCACAGTTTATAGAAACATTCAAGGAGTAATAGAACACAATCATTATCATTTGGGGCAGATTGTTGTTCTTAAAAAGCTGATTACTACTCTTTGATATCTATTTTCATACGCTAACTTTATTGACTCTCATTTTTTGGCTGTTTAATGTTACAACGTCTATTTCGGTGTTTACTAAGTAGTGTAAATGGTTAAGGTTCTGATTTTCATCCGGATGGATTTCAGTGACTTGTGATCCAATTCCACACTTATAACACCAACAGCAAAATGAAAAAATTGTTAGCTTTGGCAATCATTGCCTTAGGATTTAGTTCTTGCAGTAAAACCGGTTCAACACTCACTCCGGTAAATGACAATCAACCTTCCGTAAACAAAGAAGTTGCTCCCACGCCTCCTCCGCCTTGTACAAACATCTATCAGCTCGATTTGAAACAAGGTAAAAGAGAAGCCATTCCAACAATTTGGAGTATCAAAGTGGCTTATGGAATAAAAGCCTGTGATAACACTCAAACGCTCAGCGGTACTCTTGAGGTTTATAACAATACAACAGGTGAGTTGGTAATGTCAAGTTCCAATCTTCCTTTGAGTGGTCAAACAACTTTTTTAGGAGTAGCATTCGGCATCTATCGTGTAGTTCTAAAAGCTGTAAATGCTGAAACCGGTGCAGTTATTGAAACGAAAGTGGCCAGTATTAAAGTAGCCTGGCCCGGCGTTTAGTTTTATATTTGGTTTGTAGGTTGGTCGTTCATGTTGGCTCATGAACGACCTTTTTTATTTCCCTCAACTCATGTAACATTCTTCTCAATTGCTTCGTAATACTATATTACAGTTCGGGTTTAGAAAATAAGTTGCGCCTTATTTTGTTTACCGATTTATTTTTTTATGAAACATTTTTTATGTGTTGCTATTTTTTTACTAAGTCTAGCAACTAGAGGTATTGGCCAGAAAACTGAACAGCCGCTTGAAACCCAAATCAAATTTGATCTTGCCCTGCAAGGTTTTGGTATTTCTATAGAGCATCCATTGAATACCAAATCATCTATTGAATGTAGCGTTGGAGGAGGGGGTGGTTATGAAATTGCAAATGGAGAACTCGGCTATAAGTATCGCAGAAATTATCCGGCTTTTTTTTGAGTGTAAACCCAAGATATTATTACAATCGAAATCGTTTGCTTGAAAAGGGGGCCTCTCAAGCATTGAACGCGGGCAACTATTTTGGATTCAAAACCAAATTAAACTCCGCAATTCTGGAGCATTACGACATTTCCAGTCCGGCCTTGCTTACTAATATTCATTGGGGAATGCAAAGGGCTATTAGTGGCAATTTTCAAATTGATTTTAAAGTAGGCTTGGGCTATGCCCATAATTTATCAAGTTTTTTCGGAACCATGTATCCAACCCTTGACTTAAAATTAAGTTATGTGTTCTTAAATGGAAATGATTGGAAACAGTAAAGGCCGAGGCGTACTGATTTCTTTATTGTACCTTTCATATATGAGTTTGAGTCGCATAGATATTATAAAAGGCGACATCACGAAATTAGATGTGGATGTTATCGTTAACGCAGCCAATAGCTCATTATTAGGCGGCGGCGGAGTAGACGGCGCTATTCATCGTGCCGGAGGGCCTGCTATTTTGGAAGACTGTAGGAGAATTATTGCTAGGCAAGGTTCCTGCAAAACCGGTGAAGCTGTTATTACAGGGGCAGGGAAGCTTTCTGCAAAATATGTTATTCATACCGTAGGTCCGGTTTGGAATGGTGGGGGAAAAGGCGAGGCTGAGAAATTGGCCAACTGTTATTTGAATGCTCTCACACTCGCGAAAGATCATCAGTGTCATTCCATTGCATTTCCCAATATCAGTACGGGAATCTATGGTTATCCCAAAGAAAGCGCCGCAGCAATAGCGATCAGCTCCATCGTTCATTTCACTAATGAGCAAGCCTTACCCGAGCAAATTATCCTAGTGTGCTTCGACGATGAGAACTATCAATATGCAGTCAACAAATTGAAACAATTCATCAAATAATAGCACATGAAATACAAGTACTTATTTATTGTTGGTTGCCTTCTTGTGGTTGCGCTTGCACTGCTTAGAGAGTGGATGGATGGAGGTGTGTATGTTCATCATATTTTGCAAAGAAAGGATATGCCCGGTATTTCCAATTGGTGGGGACTCCCCGTAATGGCAGTACTGAGTTTTATTTGTATAGGAAGAATTGAAAAGCATCTCCTTGCTGTGTCTGAAAGCCAAAGATCCAGAGTCTCAAGAACAGCTGTTTACAAGTTCCTTCTTGCAGCGGCTTTTGGAATAATATTATCCGTTTGTTTTACGTATAAAGTGGATTTGTTCCTCGAGAATGTGCTGTATCTGCTGATTGCATTGGCCGTTTTCTTTCCACTTTATCACGGAGAATACATACTAGGATTCGTGCTTGGAATGACCGTAACTTTCGGTGCCATTCTTCCTACAGCCTTCGCATTGGTAATTGGGGGTGTAAGTTTAATTCTGCATGTTCTGGCCTATAAAAAGCTTCTTGCTAAATTCAGGGCGAATGGGTAAGGTGAAATGCTAAAGTTTTATCAAATTGTACAGATAGGAAAATAAATTCTCTGTAGTTCGTTAATTTAAGTATCCAAATTATAAAGCCATGAAAAAGCACCTGTCATTATTGTTTACTTTAATTGCATTCAGTGCACCATTTATCGCATCTGCACAGCAAAAAATTACAGATCCATTTGTTAAGCAATCAATCGGTTCTACAAAAGAAGGAGTGAGTCAAGAAGTCTTGAACGAGTATCAAGCAATTATAGACGCGGCAACGAAAAGAACCAAGGGGGCCGATCATGAATTAGTAACCGCTTTCACTGAAGAAGAACGAGCAAAACTAGAGGCTATTTTCGTTAAAATGAGCCCTGAACAACAAATGAAACAACGCGTACTCTTTGTAAAAGCACCCAAGCCTCTTGGAAAACAATCGCCCAGCGAAGCACAATTTGAGTCGTTTAAAAAGGCAAATGTATATGGAGTTTGGATCGATGGAAAAAAGGTAACTAACAGTGAATTGAATAAATATACCGCCGGTGATTTTGATCAGGTTTTTATTAGCAAGCTTCATGGTGCCGCAGCTAAAGGGAAAACGTATACACATCAGGTTGATTTGATGACCAAGTCGTACTATGCTGCCTATGTTAAAGAAGCTTCTAAAGATAAAAAGGCCTACCTAATGGTTCGCCGGGGTATTCCAAACGTATAGCCTTTACCATATTTAATTAGCAGGCCGCTTTCTTTAAAAGATGAAAGCGGCCTGTTTCTTTACTCAATCCCCCCGATTAAGAAATAGATTACAGCGCCGCTTTTCAAATGTGTCGATTCTACTGTAAGTAAACCAAAGAGAATGGTAAGGTATTGGTAATGCCGAATACACTCATTTTCCATATTCCTGAAATACTTGTTTTGGCACTATTGTACTTTCCTCTCAGTGAGAACACCACACTGCTATTGCCACAGTTGATGTAAATGCTATCGGTTCCGGCAGGTGTAGTATAGGTGCCATTGTATTTCTGAACATTTGCATTGGCAGTATCGCTCATTGATCCGCCTGTATCACTAAAATAATAACGAATCTGACCGTTCGTGCCTAAAATAGCGCCGTGCTCCCAAATTTGTGTATTTACAAATCCTTTCCAAAATGGAGCTTTTGGCGTAGTATCACCCTGCCCGCTATCGCTGCTTTTACTGCACGAAATAGCGAGTAGTGATAAGCTAAATAAGCATTTGAGAAGTTTTGTTGTTGTAGGTCTCATATCAATTTGTTTCGTGTAAAACTAACTGATAGCTATAGTGTAGGAAATACTTAAAATGTATTAGTTAGGCTTTATGTGGTTAGGCTTTGGGTTTGTATTGCTTGGGAGCAATAATGATTTACTATTTGCGTGGTGAAAAGCAATTGATGCGCTTCTGATAGAAAAAGCAATTAAAGTCTTCTAATTCTTAATTCTTACCTCTTAATTCTTAATTTTTAAAACCAATTGTTCTTATGAGCCATCGTTATGATCTCAGCTCTAGATTGAACGTGCAGCTTGTCGTAGATATTTGCAATGTGTTTGCGAACGGTAAGAACACTGATATTCAAAGTAGCAGCAATTCGTTTTGCATCCTTGCCCTGAACCATATGCTGTAAAATTTCTTCTTCGCGGGTTGTAATTATAGAGGGGACGGTATTTTGCTTTTCGCTATCATTCGAATTGGCCCGGTTGGACTGACTCATAATGGAGAGCACTTTTCTTGCAATAGCCGGACTCATTGGTGCTCCACCGTATTGAAGTACGTTTACTACCGATTCTTGAAGAGTGCTTGCCGGTTCGTGTTTTAGCAGATATCCTGAGGCACCGGATCTAATGGCTTCGAAAATTTTATCATCATCGTCGAATACCGTTAATACAATGAAATGTACTTCCGGATACAAAGGTTTGGCAATCTTTATGGTTTCAATGCCGTCTAACTGTGGCATTTCAATATCCATGAATATGACTTGGGGAAGCTTTTGAACAGGGAGACCCTTTAGTTGTTCCAAACAATCGTGCCCGTTTACGGCACTAAAGATCAGATCAAAATCGGGTAGGCTTTTCAATTTTTGCTGAAAAGTGGTTCTGTTTACCTGATTGTCTTCTGTAAAAGCGATTCTGAATGCCATTATTGTAAAATTAGGTAGGTCTTTCAACCTGTACTATAATCAATTTGAAGTACCCGAAACATACACACTGCATCCTCCGTTCGGATTTTCTTTCCAATCAATGTCCCAATTCGATTCTTCCGCTCTTCTTTTCATATTGTGAAGTCCGTTTCCTTTATGGAGCATAGCAGACTTATTAAATCCTACTCCGTTATCGGATACAGTTGCACTCCAGTTATTTGAATCACTCTTGATGGTAATTGTCAAGTTTGTTCCTTTACTATGTTTCAATCCATTATTAATCCCTTCTTGAATCAAACGATATAAGTTAAATGCTTGAGAAGAGCTTAGTAGGATATTGGTTTCAATTTCTTCTACCACATCTACATCCATAGCCGGGTAACCGTCTATTATTTTATTGATATAGCTTTTAATCGATCACTAATGGCAGTTAAAGAAAGTGCTTCTTTGTTTAACACCCAAATAGTATCGTTTAACTGTGAAATGATGGCTTGAGAATTAGAGTGCAATCCCTGTACGGTTTTTTTAATGCCGGGATCCACTTCGTTTAAATGAATGCTGTCGATTTGTGCCGCCATTGATGCCGCATAAGCTCCTAAATTATCATGAAGGTCGGCCGCAATTCGTTTGCGCTCTTGTTCTTCTGCTTTTTGAACGGCCAAAGCTGCTTTAGTTTTTTCTTCTTCCCTAATTGCGGTTTGGCGGATTTTTTGTTTGGTACGAAAGCGAGAAAACAGGATCAGTCCAACCGCTACGATCAAAACAAGAAATGCAATGGATTCATAGAAGAGGATGTCCTTTTGTTGAATGTCATTTTTTTGTTTTAGAATGGTATTTTCCTTTTTCTGCACCTCGTATTGCGTTTGTGCCTGCGCTATGGCTTCCGCTGAGTTTGCTTCGTATAGCGAGTCTTTTGCTGCATTTAATTCTTCCAAGGTAGCCGCATAAGATTCTAATTGGTGGTCTTCTTTGTAATAACCGGCCAGTAGTTTCAAAAATTCAACCCTGTTTTTGGGATCGTTTAGGAATGTAGACCCTCCAGAAAACTCATTTGAAACCAGACTTCCTTTTTGTAAAAACTTCTTGCACAGTTCAATGGCTTTTTTTAGTTGCCCCGACTGTGCATAGAATTCTACAATTCTAATATTATCATCAATCAAAATGCTGGTAGCTGATATCTTACTTCTAACCTGAATCATTTCCAGCAATGCTTTTTCAGCTTTTTCATAGTCTTTTTGATTGGTATAGATGGAGCTTAGCGTTCTCAATGCAGTGGCAACAATGTTTAAGTTTTCAATTTGCCGTCCAAGTACAAGTCCCTTCTGTGTGAAGTAAACGGCTGAATCTGTTTTGTCGTTGATCATTAAAGCGATGCCATAATTTACAAAGCTTGAGGCACGGGGTAGTAAATTGTTCGATTTTGTTGGACTTGCTTCCATTCCCTTTACAATCCACTGCACTGCTTCGGGCATTTTACCCATTGCCATATATACTGATCCAATGGTATTCGACGTAAGTGCAATGTATATACTGTCTTGGTATTTTTCCGCTATTGGAAGCATTTCGAAAAGAACTTCCAAGGCTTTTTCATAGTTAGATTTAACGCCATAACTCATGGCCTTCACTCTTTGTAGTTTGAAATACAGATCGCGTGCAGCGGGGTCGGAGGGAGAATATTTTGCGATTTCAGGCTCTACGGTAAGTCGTGCACTATCAGACCATCCCCATTGTGTATACGTGTATGATAAGGCGAGAGCTGCCCTTGTTTTGATCCGTTTATCTGTTGATTTGCTTGCCAGTTGGCTGATTTCGTTTGTGTAGCTTTCAAGGCTATCTCTGTGCATGCTTTGGTATTCCTCTGTTAATGCCAGCAGCTGCTCAAGTTTCGCATTTTTTGAGGTGCTTGAATACACTAGGTTTCGCAGACTATCAATTTTTTTAGTTTGCGCAGTAGCAGACAGTCCCCAAAGGAAAAGCATTAAGGTGCAGAAACAATTGTGCATACAGGGGGTTGAGAATACTAAGTTAACCGTTTTTCGTGCAGGAAGAGAGGAGTACTACAAATTGAGTAGGAGGCGGGAGGGGAGTAATTAATAATTAACAATTAATAATTAATAATGGAACAGCCGGTATAGAGGA
>DGDD01000112.1 GCA_002385265.1 Chitinophagaceae bacterium UBA3961 | reverse complement strand
TTCACCGACATGGCTGCAATATTACCATTGTACAAAGGTGCCGCACTAGCGCCCAGTTTGCTGATGATGGAACCGGCTGCAGGTGCATAGCCAATGGCTCTATAGTCGCCTTCATAATAGTTCAAGCTATATCCAGAAAAATCTTGTGTCTTGCTATAAACAGTGAAGAAAAGAATCTATAAAATGAGAAGTGGCTGAGAGGCCACTTTTTTTGTTTTTTCAACAGGCCTCAAGAACTTGGGGCAAGACTGCTTCCAACAACGAATCTCCGCCAGTCCATTGATTAATTAGATACATATGCGTTTATCCCCCGCTAATTTTGAAATTGATCTTCCGGTCTTATCAAATTACCTTTATCATCAAATTCAAACCACTGCCCCGCTTTTTTACCTAGAGAATAAAAACCTAGAACTTTTGTTTTCCCGTTCTCCCAATACTCTTTATAAAATCCATGCCTGATGTATTTCCCGTTTACTATCTGTCTAGTGACTAAATTTGATGTCGTATCGAGAACATAAACCGTGTCTTTAACTCGAGTATCAAAAAATAGACATTGCTCGCTCTCCAATTGAAACTTTTCAGAAAAACCATATACAATTTTCAATGTTTCAGAACTATCTAGATAAACTTCTTTCTGAACCAATAGTTGATTCATTTTCTTGGTTTCCCAAACACCTATTTTTTTATTATTGAAATACACACCACTGCTCACATAATAGACTAACACATGAGTAGTCTCTGACTTAGTCTTATACTCCATCCAATACCCCGTTTTCATTTTATCAACAACTTTATTATAGTTGTTGATTTGGATCATTCTTATCAGAGAGTCCCTAAACCCATTGTAAGCTTGGGCTCGAGCGGTTACCGAAATAAATAACACCAAAATAAAAATAATGAGTTTGAATCGCACTTGTTAGTTCTTTAAATATGTACACTTTATAAATCTTTCAAATAAATACCCGAATAGTGACTTAAAGCTCGAACTAAACCAAAAAACAAATCAAATATCTTGAAGAACCTAAAACTATAGCTTTTGGTAAACCTTCCCATCCCATTCAAGTTTACTTGAACTAACTATTTTAATAAAATCACGGTTTAATCTTCGATATGTGATAAACTCATAGGTCAAGCTCGGCACTGCCACCTCAAACATATTTGCCTCAGAATTTTTAAGTAAATACTTTTTTGTATCAATAATCTTAGTTCCGACATTCCGTCCTTGATAATTACTCATCACATAAGCAGTAACTTCAAAACCTGACCCTATCTTACCATTAACTTTTGGAATTCCGATTTGATTCGAATGATACTTATTTACCCAACTGTCTAAATAGGATCCTGACTTATCAAACAAAACAATCCTGTATTCTATTTCTCTTTTAGCATCAGGGTTCTTAATGTAAAAATCCTCGATCGGATTTCTTATCCTGAAATACAAAGAATCATTCTTATCAACAACCAATTCTTTAACTTCAACATCCTGAATGGAATTGAAAAACTGAGGAGTTGAAAACACAAGCATACCTCCCTCTTTTACCCAAGTTCCCGTAGCAACAGTATCGCAACAAGTATAAACTGCAAGGTCATTTTCATAAGGACTAACCAGAGAGAAACGATCCACTGTCAGTATTAATTGAGTATTAGGATCCCCAACTTCTATATATGTACCTACAAACTCCTTCATTGCCGCTTTTTGTACAATACAGGAAGTAGCCATCACCATTATAAAAGTACACAGGTTCACGGCAACAACTAGTTTAATCTGCCTATTCATTTACAAATTGTCAATTTTAAAAACTATTAACATATTCGAAAGTATGATTCGAGGAAATTTAAGTGCCACTGCTAATAATCAGTTTGAATCATGTCCTTTCTGCACAATTACACGTTTCGTCAGAATAAAAAATAAAGTGCAATCACTAAGAACACCAACGACAGAAAATACCCCACCCAAAAATTCCGTCTTTCAAACTGAGGTTCCAGTTGTCTCTTTACCCCTCCTCGAAACCCTTTCAAAACAAAAAACAACAATGCAACCATCCAGATGCAAGTATAGCGCGCACTAACAGGTTCTTTTGCCATTTTTTTTCGCTTTTACAATCAAGGTTTCTCTGATTGTATATGGATATATGTGGGATGACCTTGTAGTACAAGCATACCCTCTATTTCAATGGACAAATAACTCTTCATTTAGATTTTCAATAGGTGGCGGTTTTCTATTGGTATGATATTTTAGTATGATATCGTACGATGTTGAATCGGAGTTTTCTTTATTGAGTGCAAATACTCTTATATTCATATATTGGATACTTTTTTGTTACGCGAAACCCCTTCTCTGGTGTAAATGAGCACAGTAAAATAAATCTACTGTGTTTAGTTTCTACTCCATCTGAATTAAAGACATCAACTACCGGAGTAAGAATCCATATCTTTTTATACAAGACCTTATCAAAATAAAAATGCTGCCATAATTCATCAGGACAATCAACAAACACCAGAACACCTTTAACATTTCTAATAATACAATCGACTCCATAGACTGTTTTTTGAGTTATGATGTAGTTTAAAAAATCCTCGAATGACATTCCCCGGAAAAAAAAAGCTTTATGACTTGTATCATTCAAATGAGAACTATCTAAAGCATCCTTAAAATCGTTCACAAAACTTCTTCCTCCATCTAAGTCAAAAGTTTTTAAATCCATAGAAACATTGAACTTGTTCCCGTAAAAAAACAAATACGATGTATCAATCTTTTTAAACTCCTTTTTGAAGTATGATGAGAGACATTTCTCAAACTCGTAAAAAATACTATCTGCCGTAGTCCTTTGTGCAAATAGCTGGAAAGGATTGAATAAAATCCAAATACTCAATAAAAAACCAGTCACCTTCATAATCGTGTGATTTACTCCAATTAAAAGATTTCATCAAATTCAATTACCTAAAATATCTAAAATCTTTCTTACTTAAAACCAGTCTCTTTCAATGACTATTCTAACTACTACATAAATCCATATATGTTTACAATTACAGCTCCATCTTTTTCCTAAACCTCAACTCTGATTCAAGAATTGTAAGTATTGAATTTATTGCAACCAATTCTGCATTGTTCAAATCATAGCAAGTAAGCTTAACTTCAGGATTAGTGTAACTATATCTTCGCCTTTTTTTTGAAGTAAACAATTCAATCCTATAATTCACACCGTCTGCTACAACTATAATATTACCTGTAGATGATTTCCACTTTTTAAAAACAGCCATTTCGGTTGGTAAGGTCAGAATATGATTATTTTTCAAACTATCCCATTTCCCAATCCATCGCTCCTGAAGCTGAAGACTATCAGTTTGCAACTTATCAAAACGACTCCAATCAGAAGTAGAGAAATAGTAACTATTCAGAGTCCAAGTTCCATTTTTAAGATGTTTAAATGAAAAAAGTGCATGATCATCTCCAGCAATTTTGGTAACCCAAAAACGCATCTCAAAATCATATTTGCTAAAATATGTCTCCCTCAGACCTATATACTTTAGTAAACTATCACTATAATTTTTGAAATCTCTATCTCCGTATATTTTAAACTGTCCAATGCTATAAAAACAACAAAAAAAGAGAATCAATGAACTTATTACTTTTCGTTTCATTTTTGTGTTATTCAATTGTCAGTTGAAAAGAAAAAAATCACATTGTCTTCCAATACAAAACATAAAACACCAATACCAAAAATACCAACGACAAAAAATACCCCACCCAAAAATTCCGCTTTTCAAACTGAGGTTCCAGTTGTCTCATTAATCCTCCTCGAAACCCTTTCAAAACAAAAACAACAATGCACCCATCCAGATGCAAGTATGGCGCGCACTAAAAGGTTCTTTTGCCATTTCTTTAAAATAAAAAAATGATAGCTCAATATTGAATATACGAAATTTCAATTGAACTATCACTTACAGTATTAAACATCTGATATTCATATTCTTTAAGTTCACCGCTAAGAAATCGCTGAACTTTTTATTTGTTTTTCCACCGCGGCGGCGCAGCGAGCGCAGCGGAAACGCAACGATCTCAGGCGCTCTGAATTTGCTCGATCCTCGCTTTCTCTTATCCTCGTTCCTGTACTTCCCCCTGTTCTTCCCCCTGTTCTTTCTCTTCCTCTCATCCTCGCTCCTGCATTTCCCCCTGTTCTTTCTCCTCTACCCCACTCTCACCATCCTCTCCTTCCCCTGCATATCCCTTTTTATCTCCACTTCACTCGCTCCCTGTTCCAAACACCAACGCTTCAATTCTCCTCCCATCTGCTCATTGATTTCAAAATACAATGCACCGCCTGCATTGAGATGAGTTTTGGAATACTTATAAATTGCTTTGTAAAACAAGAGCGGATCTTGGTCGTATACAAAAAGTGCTAAATGCGGTTCAAAGTCGAGCACATGAGGTAACATTTGATCTTTCTCCGCAGCAGTGATATAAGGAGGATTGCTTACAATGATGTCGAACGTCCCCAGTTCCTGTTGTGGATTCAAAATAGAGTCTTCCACCCATTGAACAGCCAATGAATTGCTCGCCGCATTCAGCTTGGCCACATCCAAAGCCTCCGCACTCAAATCCATTCCTACCACTTCAGCTGCCGGCAATCCCTTTTTAATGCCCAATGCAATGCAGCCACTCCCGGTTCCGATGTCTAATATCCGTTTGGTTCCGCTATTTCCCTTCTTCACATCTTTCACGATCCAATCCACCAATTCCTCGGTTTCAGGTCTGGGGATTAATACAGCCTCGTTTACGGTCAATTGAAGCC
This sequence comes from Chitinophagaceae bacterium UBA3961, assembly GCA_002385265.1. Taxonomy (GTDB): domain Bacteria; phylum Bacteroidota; class Bacteroidia; order Chitinophagales; family Chitinophagaceae; genus Endoryza; species Endoryza foliicola. Next base: position 4,501 of record DGDD01000112.1, on the reverse strand, counting down.
CGTAAAACCAGGCTTCTCCCAAAACGTACTGTACCGGCCTTCCCTTCGACAAGTCCTTTAAATAGGCTTCTAATTGCTCTTCCTGCCATTTCAACAAAGGCAATTGCTTGTTTAAGATCTGTTCGATCTTGGGAAACCCGGTGAGCTTCTCAATCACCATATCGGCCATGATCGATGCTTCCCGGTCGGGATACCGGTCAAATAGTACTTGTAATAACTGCTGGCGCGCTTGCAGAGTGGTCATACTGCAAACTTAGCATAGTTCTGCCCTTGCCTCCAAAATTGTATATTTGCCGATTACAATGAACCCCAACGAATCTTACATGCTCCGCTGCCTGGAATTGGCCGCAAAAGGACTGGGAACCACTGCTCCCAATCCCATGGTGGGCTCCGTTTTGGTTCATGAAAATCGCATCATCGGAGAAGGCTACCATCAAGTGTATGGTGGACCACATGCCGAGGTCAACTGTATCGCCAGTGTGAAGCCGGATGACCGTCACCTAATTCCGTCTTCCACCCTTTATGTTTCCCTTGAACCCTGCGCGCATTTCGGCAAAACACCGCCCTGCAGCGATCTGATCATCGACCAGAAAATTCATAAAGTGGTCGTGGGCTGCCGTGATCCCTTTGTTGAGGTGAATGGCAAAGGAATCGAGAAAATTAGAAAAGCCGGGATTGAAGTAGTAGAAGGAGTTCTCGAACAAGAATGCCGCAATCTCAACCACCGATTCTTTACGTTTCATCAAAAAAAACGTCCTTGGATCATTCTAAAATGGGCTCAATCGGCGGATGGTTTTATCGCAGCCAATTCCACAGAACGAACATTCATCTCCAATGAGCTCAGCAACCAATGGGTGCACAAATGGCGTTCGGAAGAAGCAGCCATTTTAGTGGGGACCAATACCGCAATTAAAGACAGACCATCGCTGACCACCCGACTCTGGCAGGGGAAAAATCCGGTAAAAGTTTTGATCGATGCGTCGTTGAAAGTAAGTTCAGACAACCCTATTTTTAAAGAAGGTCGTATCCTTGTATTGAATAAAATAAAAGAAGAACAAGCAGGAACCGTCGAGTACAAAAAGAGTTCCTTTGATCCTTCGCCCTTACCCGATTTGATGAAGATCTTGTACCAAGAAAACTTAAACAGCGTATTGATTGAAGGAGGCGCTAATACCTTGCAGCAGTTTATCAATGCTGAACTATGGGACGAAGCACGCATCATTACCAATTCAACTTTACATCTTGAACAGGGGGTTAAGGCACCTGTTCTAGGCAACTACAAGAGCATCCAACAGATCCAATTGAAAAACGATTCCATTGAATGGATTTACAAAGACAGCAACTAACCTATGTTATTTCTAATTGGTAGCATCATACTCACATCTTACCTCACTCTATCGTTCAAATTGGTAGAGCGGTTTCGATTGAATACATTTCAATGTATTGTATTCAATTACATCGCCTGTGTGATCACCGGTTCCTTTGTCAATGGTTCTTTTCCTATTGAAGTAAAAACTGTTGCAGAACATTGGTTTCCTTGGGCGCTTTTGATGGGAGCCAGTTTTATTTCTATTTTCAATATCATTGGCTATAGCACACAAAAAATTGGAGTGGCGGTTGTATCCGTTGCCAATAAACTATCGCTGGTCATTCCCTTTGTTTTCTCCATTTATTTATACAAGGAACCGGTTACTTTTTTAAAGGGATTTGGGCTGGTAGTAGCACTCATTGCCGTGGCGCTCACTTGCTGGCCAAAACCGTCTTCGGAATCTCACCGCCACAATTTTGCCTTCTTCCTCTTACCCATTGTGCTGTTCTTTTCCAGTGGTTTGTTAGATACCATGGTGAAATATGTAGAACAAGCTTTTTTGAACGAATCTAACAATAATGCCTACCTAATCACCGCCTTTGCGGCTGCTGGTTCGGCCGGTATTATTGGGCTATTGATTCAAGTAGCTCGAGGCAAACAAACAATTAGTTGGAAAGCCATGCTCATGGGAGCTGCCATTGGCATTCCCAATTATTTCTCCATCTGGTGTTTGGTGAAAGTATTGAAAGAACACAGCGATAACAGCTCGGCTATTATCCCTATTAATAACATGGGCATTGTGCTTTTCAGCACCATTGTTGCCTTTTTACTTTTTAAAGAAAAACTTTCGTGGATCAATTGGATAGGGGTTGTCTTATCTTTGGGCGCGATCGCCTTAATCGCATTTGGATAATATGGAGGAGAAACATTACTACAACACAGTAGCGAGCACCGGATTTGCAGAGTTTAAAGACCGCGGAAGTAAATTCCTCGCCTTCGTATATCCCATCGAAACTACAGACGATGTAAAAAAACGAATCGAAGCTCTGAAAAAAGAACACCCGAAAGCCAATCACCATTGCTTCGCATACAGATTGGGTTTAGACGGCAATAATTTCAGAGCCAGCGATGATGGAGAACCCTCAGGATCTGCCGGGAAACCCATTCTCGGACAAATCGATAGTAAAGAATGTACCAACACACTCATTGTTGTAGTGCGCTATTTTGGTGGAACTTTGTTGGGAGTACCCGGACTTATCAATGCTTATAAAACCGCTGCGGCTTTTGCCTTACAAGTAACTCCTATTACACAAAAACAAGTGTTGCATCATTTCAATATTCAATTTGATTATACACAAATGAATGAAGTGATGACCTTGATAAAACAGATGGAGGGAACCGTTGTGGAAAAAGAACAAAGCTTGTTCTGTCGGTTTAAAGTAGGGATTCCGAGTCAACGGGTGCAGCAGTTTGCTCATGAGATTAAAGAACTGCACACCGTAGAAGTCTCGAAAGTATAATCAGCTTATTTCAAAAGCCTTTTGCTTACCACCAAGTCTTTCGACCCGGCGCTGTATTCATAAAATCCTTCGCCCGATTTCACACCAAGTTTGCCTGCTGTCACCATGTTTACCAATAAGGGACAAGGAGCGTATTTTGGATTACCGAATCCATCGTGCAATACGTGTAAGATGGCCAAACAAACATCCAATCCAATAAAGTCGGCCAATTGCAAGGGACCCATTGGGTGCGCCATTCCTAATTTCATGACCGTATCTATTTCAGCAACCCCTGCTACGCCTTCAAACAAAGTATAAATGGCTTCGTTGATCATTGGCATCAAAATTCTATTGGCCACGAAGCCGGGATAATCATTCACCACACAAGGAACTTTTTGCAATTGTTTGCTCAGCTCCACAATGGTTTCCGTAACGCTGGCTTCTGTAGCATAGCCATTGATGATCTCCACCAATTTCATGATCGGAACAGGATTCATGAAATGCATTCCAATTACTTTGGAAGGACGACTGGTAGCCGCAGCAATCTTCGTAATCGAAATGGAGGAGGTATTGGTGGCAAGAATGGCATGCTCCGGAGCGGCAGCATCCATGTCTTTGAAAATAGTGAGTTTTAAAGCCGTGTTTTCGGTGGCCGCTTCTACTACTAGATCGGCTTGAGAAACACCTTCCTTGAGCACCGTATTGGTCTTTAAATGAGCCAGGGTGCTCGCCTTCCCTTCTTCCGTCAAACTTCCTTTCGTTACCATACGATCCAAGTTTTTGGTGATGGTAGCCAAGGCTTTCGACAGTTGGGCTTCGGAAACGTCGATCAGGGTTACTGAAAATCCATATTGTGCAAAACAATGCGCAATACCATTGCCCATGGTACCTGCTCCAATTACAGAAACGTTCTTTATATTCATGGATCAAAAATAGTATTTTTAGATCAATACTACCAACCGTTAGCAAAATTCCATGAAGCTGTTTCACTATATCCGCAATCGAAATTGGACCTTTTCGGACCTTGTTTTTCTATTGTACAATTTGATCCCCTTAAGCGGAGTCTTGTTCTTTGGCTGGGAAGCGAGGGAGGTGTTTGTGATCTATTGTTTGGAGACCATAATGGTAGGCATATTTACCATCTTCAAACTTGGAATAACGGCCTTTATGGTGCGCGATACGCAATCCAAAATAGATCGCGCAAACGGCAATAACTTGACCGGCTTTTTCTTGATTCCGTTTTTCATAGTTCACTATGGAATGTTTGCGGCAATTCAAACCGCTATCTTTTGGAGTGTTGGATCCATTGAAGAACATTATGGTGTTTCCGGTTGGGATATTCTTTTCAAATTCCCTTCCTATCTTGATGCAAGTGGAAAGCTAATGATGCTTACCTTGTTCATGACTTATTTCATGGTGTTTATAAAAGACTATCTCGCTTCAGGATATTATAAAACCGCGCCGCTGGCCACGCTCATGTTTGAGCCATATAAAAGAATTTTCATTCAGCAGTTTACGGTAATTGTGGGTGCTATGTTCCTTGAATTTGGAGCGAATAAGTTGTTCATGATCATCTTCATTCTATCGAAGATCTTTGTGGAGTATGGAATTGATTTTAGTAGTGTGTTGCAGAAGGTGGATGCTGCGTCGAAGAAATCCTGAGGGTGGGTTGAAGTTGTTCACCGCAGAGTGC
>DGDD01000147.1 GCA_002385265.1 Chitinophagaceae bacterium UBA3961 | reverse complement strand
TGGACCGATGCTTGTAAAAAAGGATACGGTACGTTTACCAGTTCTCATTTTGGAATTGCAGGACCTTTGACAGAAACAGTTTTAATGGGAAATCTTGCAATCAGAAGCTTCAATTTCAAAGAAGGAGAGAAATTCAATGGCAGAAAAAAATTGCTGTGGGATGGACCAAACATGCGCATAACAAATTTTGATGCCGCTAATCAATTTGTGAAGCGTGAATATCGTGGAAATTATAAATTACAGTTCTAAAATCAACGATCTCAATACAAGTAACCAACAAACACACATTAATCAATGAAACAAAAAAAGCAAAACTCCAGAAGAACCTTTATCAGGAATTCTTCTTTAGCCGCAGCCGGTTTCTTTATCGTACCTCGACACGTACTCGGTCGTGGTTATGTTGCACCTAGTGACAAATTACGTTTGGCCGGAATCGGAGTAGGAGGGATGGGTGAATCTGGATTAAATGAATTCGCAAAACATTCAAAAGTGGCCATTACAGCGCTTTGTGATGTTAGTGATAAAGCAGCAGCAGGCTCTAGAAAAAAATGGGATAAAGCTGCGTATTACAAGGACTTCCGTGAAATGTTGGAGAAAGAAAAGAATAATATTGATGCTTGCTATATCGCCACCCCCGACAATACGCACGCCGTAGCCACTTTGGCTGCCATGCAACTCGGCAAGCACGTATACACACAAAAGCCACTTACCCACGATATTTATGAAGCGCGCATTCTTACAGAAGCGGCAAAGAAATATAAAGTTGTTACCCAAATGGGAAACCAGGGTGGAAGTGGCGACGGTGTGCGCAGAACAAAAGAATTGATTGACGCAGGAATGATTGGCGAAATTACGAAAGTAGAATGTTGGACAAACAGACCGGTTTGGCCGCAGGGTATTCCAACTCCTACCGGTAAATTTGATGTGCCCTCTGAATTGAATTGGGATCTATGGGTAGGACCGGCTAAATGGGTTGATTACAATCCTGCATACTTGCCTTTCAATTGGAGAGGTTGGTGGGCTTTCGGTACAGGTTCTTTGGGCGATATGGCTTGCCACATCATGGACCCTGTTTTCCGTTGTTTGCCAATTCTGTATCCTGAAAGTGTTGAAGCAAGTGTTGCCACTATTTGGAAAGAAATGTGGAATGATACTCCAAATGAAGATGCTTGCCCACCTTCAACTATCATCCATTTGAGTTATCCTAGAACCGATAATAAAGGAACCATTAAAGTGTCTTGGTACGATGGTGGATTACTACCCATTCGTCCGGATGAATTACTACCGGAAGAAAAATTCGGTAACTGGGATGGCGGTGTCCTTTTCATTGGAACAAAAGGTAAATTGTTAGCCGATTGTTACGGTGCCAATCCACGTTTATTGCCTACCGTGAAAATGAAGGAAACACTTCCTCCAATCACCATTCCTCGTGTAACAGAAGGTCACTACCATCAATGGATCAATGCTTGTATCGCTGGATATGGTAATGCTACTACTAGTTCACCTTTTGAATATGCAGGACCCTTCACAGAAAGCATTTTGATCGGCAATTTGGCGCTTAGAAGCTTTATGATGAAGAACCCCAAATTGAAAGGATGGGATGATAAGTATCTCGGAAGAAAGAAACTCTTGTGGGATGCGAAGAACATGAAGATTACCAACTTCGACGAAGCCAACCAATTTGTAAAACGCGATTACCGCGACGGCTGGTCTCTAACAATGTAGTCTTACTAATCTTTTCTATACGAAAGTCACGCCTTGGCGTGACTTTTTTTATGTAATGCTTATTACAGTTAAATTCAGTAGAAGATTGTTTCAAACAAAAAAGAGGTTGCCCTGTGACCAGCAACCTCTTCAAATAAACCCCTGCACTTAAAATTTATTCCGAGATCAATTTCGATAGCTGTTTCAATTCGTCAGCTTTGAATTGATGTTTCGGATTTTGAAAACATTTTTGGAAGGAATCCAATAAAATTTGAATAATGGCTCGATTGTTTAAGGCTTTGTAATAATTAGGATTAGGCGTGGCGTTGATTCGTTTTAGGTATTCCTCTACGTCTTTGTGAGTAAAAACATGCCCGCTCAAAGGATCAATAAAGAACTCTGCTTTGTATGTCGGTTCTTCATGATAATTTGTAAAATCATATTCTGTTTTATAATAGCCAAGAATAAATTGTCTCGGCAAATTAACAGCACGAATAGGCACATCTAATAATTCAGCTAAGATCAAATATAATATCCCATTTGAAATATTATTTCCTCTCTTCGTCTCCAATACCTTGTGAATCAGAAACTCATCTGTATTTTGATGATTCAGATCACTGCCTTTTAAGTTGAAATAGTTATAGATGATACTCGTAAGTACGTTCACTTGTTCAAGCGGCGTAAGATAACTGTTCAACTCTAGCCAAATATTCCTTCTAAGTTTTTCTACATCTTGAAAAACTTGTGCGGTCGACAGTTCCGGGTATTGAAAGCGCGCAACAAGCAATGCTCCGGTGAGAAGATCTTGGTAAGCATTCTTATTCCATTCTACCACATCGTCCCACAAATCACGATAATGAAGTTTGTGAATCAAGTTTTCAATACGCTCTTGCGTTTGTTCACTAACGGTATTTTCCCATAGATGTTCGAGGTTGGGGATGATACGAGTGCCGTAATCGATCAGGCGGGTAGATACTGCTCCGAACACTTCCTCATCAGGATCATCGAGTAAATGAAACAAAGCATGAATTTCCTTATTCTCTTCCATGGGATCTTGAATTTTCTACGTTGGTTGGTTTTCGAAGTGTAATTTCGGATATTGGAAAAAACTTAATCATATAATATTTTCCACATATCCACAATTTATTGATCCAGAACCTCTGTGCTGAGTGGCAAATGCCTATCAATAAATTGCTTCAACTCCTTTAATTGCTTGGTTTCCGAAACTACTCTATTCGGTAAAACGATCGCTTGAAGAGAATTAGTATATAGGTAAACGGCTTGTTTGGTATAACTAATTTTTTGTATGGCTTCCCACTTGTAGCTTGTTTCACTCAATCGATCCCGATCAACGATACCTGATTCACCGATGGTTAAAATGGTCTCGTCTTCAAAAAAGCTCGTCTTGTTTTCTTTCACCATTCGATCTACCTTTTTACGGATGGTGCGTTTAACCGAGAAGGGGGTTAAAAAAGCGTATAGCCCCGATATTAGGGCTATAACGATATAATAAAGAAAGTGGAGGTTAGAGATTTTATCAGCTAAGATCAAGTACATCACTTGAGCCGTTGTCATGAAAAACCATGCCCGAAACAAATAGTACAACCGAAACTTCCTTTTATCTGGGGAACTCCAGGCGGTATAATAGTTGTACGCTAGATACTCTTCCTGGGTTAATATGTACCGAAATTCAAACATCCCTATTTCTTCTTGGCGGCTTTCTTAGGCGCTGCTTTTTTAGCGGCAGCTTTCTTGGGTGCCGCTTTTTTCTTGGCATCTTTCTTAGTAAATGCTCCTGGCACTTGAGCTTCAATAATAGCTTTGATCACATCCAATTCAACATCCGCTAATTCTTCTGCAGTATATTTCGATTCATCAGCTTTTCTTCCCAACTTCAACATCTTCTTCTGGAATCGGATAAATGGACCCCATCTACCATTTTCAATTGAAATTTTCTCTTCCGGCCATTGCTTAATATATCGATTGCCTTCTTTTTCAATTTTAGCAGCGATCAACTCATCAATATCGGCCTTCGATAGATTCTCAAAATCAAATCTCTTTGGAACATTGATGAACATATCGTTCCACTTAATGAAAGGCCCAAAACGCCCTTTTCCTTTTGTTACCGGTAATCCATTATACAATGAAATAGGGGCATCCGCAGCTTGTTTCTCTTTGATCAACTCAATAGCACGATCCATTGTTACATCTAAAGGCTCTTCACCTTTAGGAATCGAAATAAACTGCTCGCCGTATTTTACGTATGGACCAAAACGACCAATATTCACACTTACTTCCTGAGAATTGTATTCACCCAGCGTTCTCGGTAGTTGGAACAATTGTAATGCATCTTCGAATTGAATCGTTTCAATACTCTGATCTTTTTTCAAAGCTGCAAAACGAGGCTTTTCTTCATCACTTACATCTCCAATTTGAACCATTGGGCCATAGCGTCCCATCCTTGCCACTATCTTCTTCCCGCTTGCCGGATCAATGCCTAACTCTCGTTCTCCCTTGATTCGTTCTGCTGTTTCAATGGTATTGTCTACGTCTTTTTTGAAAGGAACATAAAACTCGTCAATCATATTGTTCCACTTCATTTTGCCTTCAGCCACAAGGTCAAACTCTCCCTCAATTCTGGCCGTGAAGCCATAGTCCATGATATCATCAAAGTACTGTTTCAAGAAGTCCGTAACAACCAATCCCAAATCACTTGGGAAAAGCTTCGATTTCTCAGCTCCCGTATTCTCTGACAGCACTTGTTTGGCAATCTTATCATTGGTCAACGTCAAAACTCTGTATTCACGTTTAACCCCTTCTTTGTCTCTTTTTTCAATATAACCACGCTTCAAAATTGTAGAAATAGTAGGAGCGTAAGTAGAAGGTCGACCAATACCTAATTCTTCCAATTTCTTCACCAGCGATGCTTCTGTGTAACGAGGCTGAGGTCTTGAAAAACGTTCAGTAGCAACCAATTCCTTTAGAGGAACTTGCTGACCCACACTCAAAGGAGGCAACATGCCTTCGTTATCTTCATTTTCATCTACCTCGTCTTCATCTCTGTCTTCTCTGTATACTTTCAAAAACCCTTCAAATTTCAATACTTCACCGGTAGCACTGAGTTCTTCGTTATTAGTTGAAATACTAATTTTTGCAGTCGTTTTTTCTAATTCAGCGTCCGACATCTGACATGCCATCGTACGCTTCCAAATCAATTCGTACAAACGCTTGCAATCGGCATCGTCTACCGTAGTTTCTTCCATATAAGTAGGACGAATGGCCTCGTGCGCTTCCTGTGCACTTTCGTTTTTATTCTTAAACTTTCTGAATTGATGGTATTCTTCACCGTACATGCCTTTTACTGTGTTGGTGATGTCACCCAAAGCAGTATCACTTAAGTTCACACTGTCGGTACGCATATACGTGATCTTACCACTTTCATATAACTTTTGAGCTAATAACATGGTTCTACTCACGCCATAGCCGAGTTTTCTACTAGCTTCTTGTTGTAATGTTGATGTGGTAAAAGGTGGAGCAGGAGAGCGTTTCCCCGGACGAACTTGAATATCGGTGACTTTATAATTGGCACCTACACAAGACTGTAAGAAACTTTGTGCATCACCTTCATTTGTGTATTTTTTACCTTCTGCTTTGAATGTAACAGATCGACCGGAAACATCTTTCGCAGTAAATAATCCGTCAATCTTGAACGTACTCACCGATTGAAAGGCATTGATTTCGCGTTCTCTTTCAGCAATAATCCGAACCGCTACGCTTTGAACACGACCCGCACTCAAGTTGTTGCGCATGCTCATTTTACGCCATAACACCGGACTTAATTCAAAACCTACAATTCTATCTAATATACGTCTGGCTTGCTGTGCATTTACCAGATCCATATTTACTGTTCTGGGGTTCTCAACCGCTTTTTTAATGGCCGGTTTTGTAATCTCGTGGAAAACAATTCGTTTGGTGGTTCTAGGATCCAAACCCAACACTTCACACAAATGCCAACTAATGGCTTCCCCTTCACGATCCTCATCCGTTGCCAACCAAACTTCTTCCGATTTCTTGGCAAGACTTTTTAAATCTCTTACAACACGTTCCTTTTCGTCCGGGATAATATATCGAGGTTGATATTTATTCTTAACATCAATGCCCATTTCGTCTTTTTCCAAATCCCGGATATGTCCAAAACAACTCTTCACTTCAAAATCCTTCCCTAGGATTTTTTCGATGGTTTTGGCCTTCGCAGGAGACTCCACTATCAATAAATTCTTAGCCATACTTTAGAATTACAACGGTTTTTATAGGCCTGTTGGCGTGCAATTTTAGTGTATAACGGTGAAATCAACAAATTGGTGCCCGATAACATTTGTAAATAACAATACCTAATTTGCCTGTTTTTCAATATTTTACGCAAACTTAAACTTATTTTTAAACGCCTCAGCCGCGCCAAACTCCCTTTTTGCACTTTTAAGGGTAACTTTAGAAACAGTTTTAATAGATCTTATGCCGGGCCCCTACAAACTTTATACACTTGGTGATGCCGCTCTTACTATTGAAGTAGGAACGGATTTTAGCGTGGGCCAATTACAAGAAATTATTCATTTGAAAAACCGACTATTGGATGCACAACTAGTTGGTATTAAAGAAATTATATCGGCATATAATAGCTTGACCCTGTATATAGACGCCTATCAAATTTACAAGCAGCCTAATTTCCAAGGCTCACCTATTGAATGGATACAATTGCAAATCAGAAGTATCCTCGATCATCCTTGTTCAAATAAAGATGTACCGGGTAGTTTGCATCAGATTCCGGTTTGTTATCATGAGAGCTTGGGAACAGATCTACAAAGGCTTGCTGAAAAGAAAAATCTACCCATCCCTAAACTAATCGACTTGCATTCTGCGGCTGTATATAATATATATATGATCGGGTTTACACCTGGTTTTGCCTACATGGGAACGGTATCGGGTGATTTGTTTACAAAGAGAAAAGACAGACCCGAAAACATTGAAGCCGGATCAGTAGCTGTTGCCGGGTGGCAAACCGGTATCTATCCTTTTAAAAGTCCGGGTGGCTGGCATGTTCTGGGAAGAACTCCCATAACCATTTTTGATCCTACAAAAACGTATCCCGTTTTTTGGAAACCTGGAGATCAGGTAAAGTTTGTTCCAATAAGTTTAGAAGAATATCATCACTTGAATTCCTTAAAGCATGTCGATACTCATCATTAAACCAGGAATACTCGACAGTTTTCAAGATCTGGGCCGATTCGGTTACAGCCACTGGGGTATTAATCCGGGTGGAGCTGCCGACCCCATCGCATTTCAACTCGCCAATGCCTTAGTTGGAAACCCGCAGGAAGCGGCCGTCTTAGAGTGCCATTTTCCGGCTCCCCAAATATTAATTGAAAAAGATTGTTTGATCAGCATTACAGGGGCAAATTTTACCCCAAATGTTGACGGTACTCCCATTTCAATGAACAAGCCCGTTTTTTTGAGAGCAAGGCAGGTATTACATTTCGAATCGCCGGTTTTTGGAGCTCGCACCTATGTTGCAGTACATGGGGGCTTTAAACTCGAAAAATGGTTGGATAGTTATTCCACTTTGTTGAAAGCCAAAGTTGGAGGCTTTCAAGGAAGATCACTTGTAAAAATGGATCGAATAGAGTTTAAGGAATCGGTACTCAAGTGTCCTGAAATGGATTGCCATCATCCAATCAAAGAGTTAGCATGGAAAGTGGATGATGTATCTTTTTATAAAGAATCAAATGTACTATCAATAGTTGCGGGAAGGGAAGCAAACAAAGTCTTGGACTTTCAAACTAAAATTTCGCAACCTTATAAAATAAAAACGAATTCTGATCGAATGGCCCTTAATTTGGAAGGAGATGCCTTACAATTGACTGAACCAGTGGAAATGCTTTCCACCGGTGTTCAGCGTGGCACGCTGCAACTTTTACCAAGTGGGGCCTTACTCATATTGAATGCCGATCATCAAACAACAGGGGGCTATCCGCGCGTTGGCCATGTAATAAAGGCTCACTGGAATAAACTTGGGCAAATAACTCCTAGATCAACTTTGCACTTCAAGTTGGTTTCACTTTATGAAGCAGAAAATAGTTACATTGAACAACAAAAGGAACTAAAGGGGATTGTAGATCAATGCATAGAACGTATCAATCAATGGATAAAAAAGTAATCGATATCAACTGCGATATGGGAGAGTCCACTCATTTGTGGAACTACTCATTGGAGCAAGATCTTCGACTGTTGGATTATGTAAGTTCCATAAATCTAGCCTGTGGCGCACATGCAGGTGATCCAATTGTAGCATCAACTATTATAGAATCGGCTTATCATAAAAACCTTGCAATAGGAGCACACCCTTCTTTTTTCGATCGTGAAAATTTCGGTAGATCTAATTGTGCGCCTGCCCCCAATCAATTGTTTCAGGAACTGATTTTTCAAATTGCAGGCTTAAAAGCGTTGGTGAATTGGAGTGGTGCAATTTTGCATCATGTAAAACCTCATGGGGCACTTTACAACATGGCAGCTAACGATAAGATATTAGCTGGAGTAATCATCGATGCTGTAAAAGAAGTTGCTCCGGAAGCTCAATTGTATTGTCTTTCAGGGTCGGGAATGGCAATATGGGCAAGAGAGGCAGGTATTCAAGTTAGATCAGAATGCTTTTCTGATCGAACGTATCAAATCGATGGAACACTCACGTCTAGAAAAAGCCCAAATGCGCTTATTGAAAACAAAGAAGAGATGCTAAAACAGGTTGCCCGATTGGCCACTACCGGTACCGTTGTGTGTGTTGATGGATCACAAATTGCACTGCCGGTTGATACTATTTGCATTCATGGAGATGGCAAATTTGCTTTGGATTATGCAATAGCAATAAAGAAAGATTTGACCGAACATGGCATTGCAATTCAATGGAACTAGAAATAAAATCCAACAGATGAAATTATTCAAGTCTTCTGCTTTTCTAGGTGCTGCGTTTTTAATGGCAACATCAGCAATAGGCCCAGGTTTTATTACACAAACAACTGTATTTACGCAGCAACTCACTACAAGTTTTGGGTTCGTTATTCTAATGTCGATTCTATTAGATATTGCCGCACAAATGAATATTTGGCGGATCATTACGATCGCTGAAAAGCCAGCACCTTTCATCGCAAACGATGTTTTCAAAGGTTCAGGATATGTTTTAACTGTATTAGTGATGTTTGGCGGCCTTGCCTTCAATATTGGAAATATTGCAGGAGCAGGTTTGGGGATCAATGTATTAACCAGTATCGACAGTGATTTAGCCCATCCAACTTTTGGTGTGTTGATTAGCATGGTAATTGCCTTGATTGTTTTTTGGGTAAAAGAAATTGGTAAAGCAATTGATTGGTTTTCCAAAATAATGGGATTGCTCATGATCGTTTTAACGGCATGGATTGCCAAGAAGAGCAACCCTCCCGTATTTGAAGCAATTAAACACAGTGTTTTTCCGGATGCAATTGATGCAAGGGCGATCATTACTTTAGTAGGGGGCACGGTTGGTGGTTATATAAGCTTCGCTGGTGCACACAGACTTTTAGATGCCGGCATCAAAGGAACAGATTCAATAAAACAAGTTACCAATGCAAGTATTAAAGGAATTGCATTGGCTGGCGTCATGCGCATTCTATTGTTCCTTGCTGCCTTGGGGGTGGTAAGTCATGGAGTTGTCTTAAGCGCTGCTAATCCAGCTGCAAGCGTATTTCAATCGGCGGCAGGCTCTTTAGGTCAGTTCTTTTTCGGTTTGGTACTTTGGGCCGCTGCAATTACCTCTGTTGTAGGAGCAGCTTACACTTCTGTTAGTTTTCTAAAAGTGATTCACCCATTCAGCTTAAAGCAAGAACGGGTGCTTATCAGTACTTTTATAGTGTTCTCGACTGGGATTTTTCTACTCATTGGTCAACCCGTGCGCGTACTTGTGGCAGTTGGAGCCCTCAATGGGGTGATTCTTCCTTTTGCATTGGCTTTAATGCTTCTGGCAGCCAATAAGAAGAACTATTTGCAACATTACCAACACCCCCGCTGGCTGTCGGTTATTGGCTGGTTGGTAGTGGCGGTTATGACTTGGCTCTCCATTCTTTTGTTCATATCTGAAATTCCCAAACTTTGGAGGTAACCTCCACTCGATCTTAAACATATCCCATTTTTCATTTTGTGAAAGGATTCACAGTTCTTTTACACTTTATTTCTTTTTTTTGTGTTGTTCTTACTCCAACTTCTTCCGTAAAAATTTACGTTAACCTAATTATTGACTACCATGCACACTTCTTCTAATGAGGGAGATAATGGCTTGTACCATTATGACTCCTTTACGGGAACAACGAGTAAACCTAAATCTTCTTTTCTATGGTGGTGCGCCGGTGCCCACACCGAAAAATTAAGAGCCTTTCCATCTGAACATTCCAAATACGCGGGATTAGGGGGCGTATTATTAGCCACTTTTGTGTTGGCCGCACTTTCAGCAGGATATGCTTTCTACACCATTTTCAATTCTTGGGAGTGGAGCCTCTTGTTTGCGATCATATGGGGACTGATTATTTTCAATTTCGATCGGTTTTTGGTTTCCACCATTCGTAAATATGGAGTGAGTAAATCGAAGCAATGGTCAATGGTAATACCGAGAATTGTATTGGCACTTTTGATCGGGTTTACGATTGCCCGTCCTCTTGAACTGAAATTATTTGAAAAAGAGATCGAGGGACAAATGAAATACAATCAACACGAAAAAATTCGCATTAATGATAGTCTTTTGCAACAGGAGTTTGCACTCCAGTACCAAACGGCTCTCAGTGATAAAGAAAAACTCATAACACAACAGCGAGCAATTGAGGATTCTCTATACCAGTTGCAACAAGCCTATATTCGTGAAGCCGACGGAACGGGTGGCTCCGGCCAAAGAGGCATCGAAGCACTGACGCTTTTGAAACAACAAGCCTAT
>DGDD01000071.1 GCA_002385265.1 Chitinophagaceae bacterium UBA3961 | reverse complement strand
CTATATTGGAACTTTAAATGGGCTGCGTAAGGCAACTTATTATTCCGGTAGGTATAAAGAAGATAAGATTAACATTATATCTGACCGTATTTCCAGTTTGAAAAAGGATAGATATGGTGGACTTTGGATTGCTACTCTAGGAAATGGCGTTTTCTATATTAAGAACGACTCTATTATAAAGCATTTTGATACTAAAAATGGTTTAATAAGCAATATCTGCCGAAGCCTTGCAATCGACGAAAGTTCACTATGGATTACTACCGATAAAGGCGTCTCAGAAGTTAATTTAAACGATAAAGACCGAATGGTTTCGTTTGCCGAGTCCAATGGTTTAGCCTCCGAGGAGATCAGCAGTATCACCACTTTCCCAAATCTGAATTTGGTTGCAGCAGGGTCATCTGAGGGGTTCACTGTATTTCGAAATCAGGCTTTTAGTTCGAACTCAAAATGTGTGATGCGAATAATCACATTTCGAGCAAACGATTCTTTGTTGAATTGGTCTGATAGTGTGCGCGTATCATTATCTAATCAATTCAATAATGTGGAATTTGAATATACTGGGATTTCTTTTACTGCTCTCGGAGATGTTAAATACTTCTATCGGCTTATGGGGTTTGATTCTGTATGGAAAGTGACAGATCAAACTGTATTGAACTATACACAGCTACCTTCCGGGAATTATGAGTTTCAAATTAGGGCCCAGAACCGTTTTGGTATAATCAGTGAAACAATCAGTTTGCCATTTTTGATTAGTAAAGGGTTTTGGGAACTCAGTATTGTTCGATTTCTACTCTTGGCTTTATCGGTTTTCTTTATCTATCTAATTGTTCGCTGGAGACTTAACATTCAAGCTAGAAAGAATGCAGAAGTAATGATGGTTCAAAATAAGATCACTGAACTAGAACAACAAGTGTTGAGAACACAAATGAACCCGCATTTTATTTATAATAGTTTGAATTCTATTCAGCAATATGTTATTGATAAAGATGTTATAGGGGCAAATCAATATATTTCTTCGTTCTCTAAGTTGCTCAGAAAAACCTTAGACTTAACCTCTAAAACAAAGATTTCTCTCTACGATGAGCTTTCTTTTCTGGAAAATTATTTGAATTTGGAACGAATGAAGTTTGAAGATGATTTTAAAGTGATTACAAGTGGGTTTGACGAACCAGTGCTAAAAGATGTTTGGGTGCCCCCTCTGATTCTACAACCTTTTGCAGAGAACGCAATCAGACATGGGGTGCGCAATAGAAACGATAAGTTAGGTAGGGTTGAAGTTCATGTTAAAAGAGTAAAAGGAGAACTTCAAGTTGTTATCCAAGATAATGGTATTGGGATGAATGCTTCAAGAAGTATTAATGAAACGAAGCAAATGCACCAGTCGAAAGGATTGCTCTTGTCTTTAGACAGGATAAATAATTTTGAGGAGTATTCTAATAAGATCAAGATACATATTGAAGATGCAGATAGTGAAGATAAAATGTATCCAGGTGTACGAATTATATTGTCTGTTTTAATTTAAGGTAATGTCTGATTTTTTAAAAATTGTATTAGTAGACGACGAACCAAAGAATGTTCGTGTGATGCAGGAACTCCTCAGCAATTACTGTGATGGTATTGAAATTGTTGGCACTGCTAATTCGATACAACAAGCTCAGGTTGTTATCCAGTCCACGAATCCGAATCTTGTGTTTCTCGATATTGAAATGCCTTTCGGTAATGCTTTCCAGCTCCTAGAAAAATACAAAAGTCGCGGGTTTGAAGTAGTGTTTATTACTGCTTTTGATGAGTATGCGCTCAAAGCATTTAAGTTTGAGGCAGTAGATTATTTGCTAAAACCCGTTTCTATAATTGAATTGAGGCAAACGCTTGAAAAAGTAAGAAAGAGAATACACTTAAAGCAACTGGATCAAGCTTCAATTGACTCTGAGTCAAAAAGTAAGTCACAACAAGAAATAATAAGTATAAGCAATTCAAAAGGTGGGATCGATATCATACCGCTATCTACTATTAGTAAGATCGAAGCATCAGGAGGTTACTCCGTTATCTATACAACTGATTCTAAAAAGCACCTTAGTAACAAGTCTATAAAGGAGTTTGAAGATAGTTTAGATAGTGAACTGTTCTTTCGGATACATCATTCTTACATTATAAATCGTGCTTGGATTAAAAAATATATAAATGGGAGAGGAGGATTTGTGGAGTGTGTAGATGGAACACAATTAGAAGTTGCAGCTCGAAGAAAGAAAGACTTTTTAACGTGGTTGTCGCCAATTTAAGCTCTTTAGCCTAGTTCTGATAATCAATGTATTGTAGTAGTTGATACACGGTTGATCAACGTTTTTACACACTTGGGGAAGCTTATTTCTTCGATGTACCCAACCGCCCTAATTTCACCTCAGAAATTATTCCTACTTTTTTTACCATTTCCTTTTTGAGTGAATCCCGCATTTAACCGTGCGGGATTGTGCTTATTATACGTACCACTTTCTTCGCGATGTTCCCCCAATAATAGTGTTCATAAAAAGAGGCCGGTGTGGTACTAGTTTCAGTCAAGCTGTTAACAGTTGTTGTCGCAAATAGCGTCCAGTTTCCGTCTTCTAATTTTACCAATTGATCTCCGCATACTTCCGCTTCTATTCCCATAGCCCCAAATTGCGTGGAAATTACTTTACAGCCATAGGCAATCGCTTCAATGGCTTTTGTTTTTACCCCTCCACCCGTCATTATTGGATTTAAAAAGATATCTGCTGCTTTGAAGTATTCGGAAATATCTTCTACAAAACCGGGATACACAATGTTATGATTCGCATATCCTTTTAATTCTTGATATCGATCGGGCAACCCCTTTCCGCAGATCAAGATTTTATACGGGCTCCCGGCTTTTTCCAAAACCGGATTTATTTTTTCCAGTATTATATCCAACGCTTCATAGTTCGAGTTTTGATACAGGGCTCCATTGAAAAGCAGGATTCGATCTTGTTCATCAAATCCATGTCTATGCGCAATGGTCTTTTTGAATGCTGGTTTGCTACTGGGTGCGGCAGCAATCTCGATCCCATAAGTAATGGTATGCGTTTTTTCAGATTTCAATCCAAAGCTATTTACGGCATACGTCCGATCGTCATCGGAAATAAAGAAAACGGTGTCTGCTTGCCTGTATACCCATTTTTCGTACCATTTTAATGCAGGCCACCACTTTCTACCAATCGATCGAGAGCGCTGGTATTCGATATTATGAGAATGTACGATCCATTTTGCATTTGTTGCCATCCGCAGCATCCATGCCAACCATCCATAATAGGGGTGTTCAATAATGAAATGTTGAGCTCCCGATTCTTTCAGTAGCTTTTTTACTTTAAAGAAAAGAAACAAATTCCCGTATCGAGTTCGGCTATTAGGAAATACACGAAGAAATTGATAGGTCTTTGCGAGAGTGATATCATTCCCTTCGGTTCCAATTGCTGTAAGTTCCGCCTCTTGTCCCAAGTATTCATTAAACAAAGCAATGCCCTTTTCTCCACCCATTTTTGCCGGCAACACCGTGTAAGGAACAATGCTGAATATTTTTACTTTACTCATTACTTGTCTTTTTTAGGAATTGCCTCTACATAAATAAAAGGTGCCAAATGAGTAGCAAATACAGGTACTATTGCTTGCAATGCGTTCATTGTTTTTCCCAATAGTCGTTTCAATACCGAGCGGTAATGTGTATCCCAGAAGCCAGCTGCAAACAGAACTTGATACCGTTGAGGAATGAACGTTCTGTATTCGCTGAATGGGATGATGTGTTCAGCCCAAACTCCGTATTCAGGATCGCAGGTATTGGTGCGGTGAATAGTGGGGTCGGGAACTGTTTTATTCTGAATAAAAGCTTCTACCGAACTCTTAATATCTGTATAGCTCTTGCCACGCGTAGCAACAGCTAAGTGTGACCAAACACCTTCCGATAATTGAGGGAACTGATCTTGTATGTATTTTTTTCTCAAAGCCAGATAAGCAGGTTCCCA
The DNA here is from genome assembly GCA_002385265.1 of Chitinophagaceae bacterium UBA3961. Classification (GTDB taxonomy): domain Bacteria; phylum Bacteroidota; class Bacteroidia; order Chitinophagales; family Chitinophagaceae; genus Endoryza; species Endoryza foliicola. The sequence continues at coordinate 13,191 of DGDD01000071.1, read as the reverse complement.
TTTCTTATGCCATCGTGCATGCTTCCAACGACTGGCCGGATTATTGAAATTGGCAGTAGTAGAAGAAATGATCATTGCATTCGGAGCTCTTTTGTCAATTAGTTCAAAAAATGATTTTAAACTGTAAATATGCTCAACCACATTTCTTGATAAAATAACATCAACCTTAATTTGATGTTGATCTAAATAATCCAACGTAGTATCAATATCACCAACAACATAGTGATCTACTTGCACGCCTATAGCTTCTGCAATTAATTGAGCACTTTTTTTCCAATCCTCCAAATGATCATTGTAAACAACTTTACACCCGATCATTTTTGCTAAACTATAAAGGGTTCCTACACCCGCGCCATAGTCCATTACACAGAGTTCCTCAGGTTTTTTTCCTGAGTGCTGCAGCGCTCTATTTAGCAAGTGAGCACTTGTTTGTATGGAAAAGAACAATCTAGTGAAATGGCTTCCTTTGAAGTATATTAAACAAGCCTCCGGCATACCGAGTTGGTCTACCTGCAAACGAGTAAGCTTTTCATAAAGTAAGCCGGCCTTTTCATTGATCAGCCGGCTTACTTCAGTTGTTGGATTTATAAAGTGGTCCATTTTTTTGTTCTATGCGGTTGCTTTTTTTGCATCTTTCCATTCAAAAAAGAGGCAAATCAATATCAAAATCCAAGATACAATTCCCAAAATCAAACTCAATAGGTCTCCTTTTTTAACACTGTCGGGCTCGAATTTGAATTCAATGGTGTGATTTCCTGCGGGTAAGGAAAGCCCTCTAAAAGCATAGTCTACACGCGCAATGGGGGTCTCTTTCCCATCTACATAAGCTTTCCAACCATAAGGGTAATAGATTTCACTGAACACCGCAAACTGTGGAGCCGCACTTACACTCGTATATTTGATATAATCGTTTTTGTTTTCAACAAAACTGATTTTGGCAGTGGAATCGAATTGAGGAGTACCTGTAATTTTTGATTTCTCCCTTACATCAACATATACGGTATCCAATGGCTTAATTGAATCCAAGGAACGCATTTCTTCATCGGCATTGTTCACATATTTGATGTTTTTTACCAACCATGCAGCTCCAATATTGTCGGGGTTTGTAATGGCCACCGGTATATTATCACTTGGATTGTTGATGATGAAATACTTTGTGTTTAGCATATTGAACAACTGCATATTGCCCTTCCCAATTTGCTCAGAAATCAAATCTTGGTACAATCCCAGTTTTGCCGGATGGTAACCTCCTACAGAGTTATGGTGGTAAGCACTTCTACTATCGTCAGAGAAGTCATTCTCCCTGTCGAATACACGGTAGTAGCCGGTATCTTGTTTTATTTGCATGTCGGCCCTGTTAGGAGTGAATTTCGACAAGAATTCATCTTCCGGCACATATCTGGCATTGTTCAAATAGCGTAAATCAACTTGTATCAGATCAATAAAACTTACTACTGATAGAATGATCACTGCGGTTGTGGCAGCTAGTTTTTTGCGAATGGTGGCATAAATTAAACCTCCACCAATTACAAAAAAGAACAACATTCTTAACAAGTCTTTTCCAAACAATGCCTTACGATCTTCCGATAAACCATTGAACAAATCGCTGGCAATGGCGGTCACTTGCGCTCTTGCTTGTTCGTTTTGACCTTGAGTGAGCGCTTCCACCATCATCTTCTTACCTTCCACGTCGTTTTCCGAGCGATAATCGCTGGTGAAATACATTGCACAAATAATAAGCGCAAAACCTGCAACAGCAATAGCTGCCGGCTTCAAACGCTTCATTAATTCTCCTTCTTTCCAGTCTTCATAAATTAATGCTTGCAAAGCCAATCCCGCTAACACAGAGAACGTCAGTTGTGGAATTACCATAGCAATACTTGGAGCACGAAATTTATTATAGTAGGGCAAATGATCGAATAGGAAATAGTTAATACTGCTTACATGATAGCCCCAAGCGAGTACCAACCCGAATAGGGTGGCGGCTACCAACCATCCTAAATGCCAAGAACGGACTACAAACAAACCAATCAAGAACAACATCACTACGATCGCCCCAAAATAAACAGGGCCTGAAGTGCCGGAACGTTGTGGTCCCCAATAAGAGGAAAGAAATTGATAGAAATACTGTTGAGCATTCTGAGGTAATCCCGATTCTTGCAAAACACTGATTGCTTTTGATTGGTCGCCCAATTCACCGGGGCCACTGCTGCCGCCCTTCAATTCAGGAAGTGCAATGGTGAGCGTTTCATCAATGCCATAACTCCAACGAAACGCGTACTCTTTGTCGAGTCCACCTTTGGTTTTATCGTCTTTGGGTTTGTTAATGGTGAGTTCAGATCTTCCGCCTCTCATGGTTTCTTTGGCATACTCGTTCATGGGAATGAGCATGATGGCATAAGAGCCTGCGCTGATACCCGCCGCTACCAAACCATAAGCAGCAGTTTTTCCCAAAGCCACAAATTGCTTTTCCTTGATTGCTTTGATTGCAAATGCGATAGCCGCAATGGCGATGGTGATAAGGGTATAATAAACAATTTGGATGTGATTCTGATAGAAGAGGAGCGTACTAAATACTAAGGTAGTGATGAAGCCCCAACGGTATTTCCCTTGTGTTAGTAAGATGAACCCTGCTAATACAGCCGGTGCATATCCCATTGAAGAGAACTTCGTTGTATGGCCTACTGCCACTAATATGGCATTGTAAGAAGCAAAGGAATAAGCCAGAGCTGCAAAAACAGCGACCCAGGGTTTCATTTTTAGTACGTTTCCTAAAATGTAGAAACAAAGGCAACTCAAAAAGAACAAACTTGCCGGTGAAGCGAGTCCTAACTTGAACACGAAATCTAACCAAGCAATGCCAAAATTGTATTTGCTTTCAAATGCTACTTGATAAGCAGGCATACCACTGAACAAACTATTGGTCCAATACGGAAAATGACCGTATTTCTCTTTGAACTCGAAGGATTGTTGCGCCATCCCTTTCCAACCCAATACGTCGTGTTGATTTACCACCATTCCCTTGAATGCCGGCAAACAATAGAACACGGCAATCACAAAGAAAATCGCAATCGCAATCACATGTGGCTGAGATTTCTGCCAAAGATTTTTCATCATAAATCAATAATAATTAAATAGATGGGCAAAATAATGCAATTTTACAGCACAAGGGTATGAGAAACCTATTATTTTTCCTCAGACTGACCGTAATTGTTAATGGCTGCTTCATCCTAAGCGCCTTGCATGAGTACTTTCATTGGACCTTTATTCGCGACATTACTCCCACCTTTCTCGTTTTGGGGCTGGGCATCGGTGTCTTTTTAAACGCCGCCGCAAACATTATAAGCGCCGTTTTGTTGTTGAGTCGATATTCTCAAAAGAACTTGATTCCCAAATGGATGATATTCTTTAACTTTCTGGTTCTCATTGCTCAACTAATCTATTTGTTTTCATGATTCATAATATTATCAAAGACAAGCCAACCCGTTTGTTCATCATTTTGGGAGGGTTTTTTATTGCCAATGCCTTGATTGCTGAAATTATTGGAGTGAAGCTTTTTTCGCTGGAACAAACAGTTGGAATTACTCCCGCTAATTTCACTTTACTGGGTGAGTCGGGACTAGGTTTTACCCTTACTGTTGGGGTGCTTCCTTGGCCGGTAGTGTTTATTATGACAGATATTATAAATGAGTACTACGGTGTAAAAGGGGTGCGCTTTCTTTCAATCATAACTGCCTGTCTCATCGCTTTTGCCTTTCTAGTATTCTATCTCGCTATTCACACTCATCCCGATGATTTCTGGAAAGGTTCTCAAGCCAAAAATGGGGTTCCTGATATGCAGGCTGCGTATACTCAAATTTTAGGACAAGGCATGAATATCATTGTCGCTTCTTTAACTGCCTTCCTAATAGGTCAATTAACTGATGCCTTGGTTTTCAAAAAAATCAAATTGATAACAGGAGAGAAGTCTATTTGGATGAGAGCAACCGTCTCTACTTTGTTTAGCCAATTGGTGGACACCGTTGTGGTGAGCTATATGTATTTGTATTTCTCACTTCATTTTTCCTTTGCCCGTGTAACAGCTATAGCTATTACAGGCTATTCCTACAAGTTCATAGTAGCCATCTTGTGCACCCCGTTAATTTATCTCGTTCATATTTTTATTGAGAAATATCTGGGCAAAGACACAGCGGCTAAAATGAAGGAAGCAGCTTTGAAATCGTCTTAATCAATTTGCAAGTGCGTTTCTTTTAGTCTTCTGCCTTCTCGGATGCTGCGGAGCGATACACGTATTGCTATAAAGTATGATAATAAAGCGCCCAATACTAGCAATCCTTCTGAAACATATCGAGTAACTTCTTTACTTTCTAATAGGAACAAGAAGTAATCGTAACATCCGTGAAATAGTATGGCCAATAGCAAACCTTTGAAAAAGTGTTGTAGTGGTTGGGTTGAGAATTTTGCTAAGCCAATATGAAATCCCATGATCACTCCAAAACTGGCATGTGCGGGAACAGAGAGGAACATGCGAAGAATAGCCGTTGCAAATCCATGTTGCATCACATATCCAATGTTTTCAACGGTCGCAAATCCCATACTTACAATTACCGAATAAACAATTCCATCAAAGGGTTCGTTGAATGCGGGTTTTCGAAAGGCAAAATAGCGAACCATAATAAATTTTGATAGCTCCTCACTAAAAGCCACCATGGCAAAGGCCTGAAAAGCATAGTAACTCCAACTTTTTTCGGCAAATAAGCCATCAAATTTTTCCGGAACAACTATTTGAAAGAGAAGTGGGGGAATAACACTCAGCGCACCTAAAAAAAAGGAGGCGAGTAAATAGCGCCAAGGTTCTTTATCATAGCTGTCCTTAAAGTATATGAACAGCACGATCGCGATTCCTGGTGCAATAGCCAATCCAAGTAGTAGCATTACTAAAAATAAAAAATCCCGGTCAAAGACCGGGATTAAATTATTGGAAAAACAGTAATTACAATCCCATTTTAGCTTTCAAATTGGTATCAATTGCATCCAAGAACTCCTCGGTATACAAGAAATGTTCACCGTGGTTTACTTTATTGCCGTGGATACAAACAGCCAAGTCTTTGGTCATTTTTCCTGACTCAACGGTTTCGATACAAACAGCTTCCAATGCATCACAGAATTTGATCAATTCTTGGTTGCCGTCTAATTTACCGCGGAATGCCAAACCTCTGGTCCATGCGAAAATTGACGCGATTGGGTTGGTAGAAGTTGGTTTTCCTTTTTGATGATCGCGGTAGTGACGAGTAACTGTTCCGTGAGCCGCTTCAGCTTCCATGGTTTTTCCATCAGGAGTAACCAATACTGACGTCATCAATCCCAATGATCCAAAACCTTGAGCAACGGTATCACTTTGAACGTCGCCATCATAATTCTTACAAGCCCAAACAAACTTACCGTTCCATTTTAAAGCACTGGCAACCATGTCATCGATCAAACGATGCTCGTAAGTAATGCCGGCGGCTTCGTAGGCAGCTTTGAATTCATTTTGATAGATCTCTTCAAAAATATCTTTGAATCGACCATCGTATTTTTTGAGGATCGTGTTTTTGGTACTCATGTACAAAGGCCATCCTTTTTGCAAAGCCATGTTGAAACAGCTTCGTGCAAAACCTCTGATACTTTCTTCAGTATTGTACATGCTCAATGCAACACCGGCGCCTTTGAATTGAAATACTTCGTGCTCAATCACCTGACCGTCTTCCCCTTCAAATTTGATGGTTAATTTTCCTTTTCCAGGAACCACAAAGTCTGTAGCGCGGTATTGGTCTCCAAAAGCGTGACGGCCTACGATGATTGGGCTATCCCAATTCGTAACCAAGCGTGGAATATTCTGAATTACGATGGGCTCACGGAAAACAGTTCCATCTAAAATATTGCGGATGGTTCCATTCGGACTCTTCCACATTTGCTTCAAATTGAACTCTTTTACACGGGCTTCATCGGGAGTAATGGTAGCGCATTTGATACCTACTCCATATTGCTTAATTGCGTTCGCAGCGTCTACAGTAACTTGGTCATTGGTTTGATCGCGGTATTCTACCCCCAAATCGTAGTATTTGATATCCAATTCCAAATAGGGGAGAATCAGCTTGTCTTTGATAAATTTCCAGATAATTCTGGTCATTTCATCGCCATCCAGTTCTACTACCGGATTGGCAACTTTGATTTTGTTTGCCATGTGTTTGCGGGTTTATCAATTTTAGGTTTGCAAACCTACTGTAAATCAAGCTAAATCCAAAAGTCAATTATCCCCCACACCCGCTATTTATTAACTACTTCAAGTTTCATTTCAGAAACTTCTTAAAAAAATTTAAATTGCAAGAGTGATCAATGAAACAAAAGCCTTTTTCGGTCAATACATCAAATTGCTACCGCAAGATGAAGCCTATTTAGTTGAACTGATGCAAGTAAAGCAGTTCGATAAAAAGGTGATTTTGACGCAGTTGGGTGATATTGAAACAAATGTCTACTTCGTTTTTAAAGGACTGCTGAAGAAGTATTTCTATAGCGGTAAAGACGAAATTGTTGCACATATAAGCCGTGAAGGGCAGTTATTGACATCTGAAACCTCCCTATTTCAAAATATTCCATCGAAGTATATCCTGGAAACAATCGAGCCTTCCACTCTTATCGTATTTAGCAAACAAGGGTTGGAAAACCTGTTCTCAAAAGACAAACGTTGGGAGCGGGCAGGACGGTTGCTCATTAGCGATGTGCTGGTTCGGAAAGAATATTGGTTGCTCAATCACATTCTCTATACCCCTAGAGAGCGGTTTTTTAACTACGTGAGAGAATACCCTGACCTATTAAACCGAGTTCCGCAGAAGTTATTGGCTTCCCATTTAAACATTAAACCTGAGACCTTTAGTAGACTGAAACAATTGATTTAGTAAGTTAAACTTTTAGGTATTATGACAACGGTTCGCGTGTTAAGCAGCGAGGAACTGGCTATTGCTGTCGGTGCTATTCAGCGCTTGGTGGATATTGAAGTGCCTCTAGCAGAGGTCCTTATCAAATATTGCATAGTTAGGGAGTTTAAAAAGAAGACCATCCTCGTTGACGTTGGTGGCATGGAGAACTATGTAAATATTGTTATTAAGGGATTAGTTAGAAAATTCGCACGAAAGGGTAAAAGCGAGTTTACACTTCAATTAGCAACGGAAGGGCATCTAATTCATTCCGAAATTGCATTTATAAAACAAATTCCATCACCGGTAGTTATTGAATGTATAGAGCCAACCGTAATGCTTTCACTAGGGTACACACAAATGATCAAAGCACTTGACTCAGTTGTGGGGGGAGAACGCATGGCACGTCAAATTATGCAACTAATGTTTGCAAAAAAAGATGATCGGATGTACAAATTGCTGCAACAAACTCCAAAAGAACGGTTCCTCGATTTTATTGAAAACAATTCTCATTTACTTCAGCGCGTTCCGCAGAAATACCTCGCTTCCTATCTGAATATTAAACCTGAAACGTTTAGCAGAATGAAGCACTTGGTAAAGCGAAAAAGCTAACTATTGCTTGCTTTCAATATTTTTATAAATACACAATTAACACAGGTATCGTTAACTCATGACGAACGGAATTGATCGTTTCTCCATAGATCCAATCTTTGATACCGGCATGACCGTGCGCTCCAATAACCAGTAAATCGGCTTCGCTGTTTTTTACCAAGCGTACTATTTCTTTGGTACGCAAATGATACCCCAAGGCACCATCAGCCTTTATTCCGCTGTTTCGTAAATCATTAATGTATTTATGCAATTGCATATTGTCGGCCCTGGTCTCCATATCATCACTGAACTGACCTAAATAGCCGGCAGAAACGCTTTCCACAACATGGATCAAATAATATTCGGTTTCTTCTCGACCTTGTCCAATGGCATGTGCTAAAATCTTCTGATCATTTGCACTGAAATCGAGCGCTACTGCAATTTTCTTGTATTGAGGAACTTGAAACTCCGGACTAATGGACTGCAATTTGTGAATGCCTTGCGATTTTCGTTGTTTGTTTTTAAAGAAAGGAACAAATGTGATATAAAAGAGTAGTCCACTAAATATGAAAAGGATGACACCAATCAGAATTTTCCAGAATAGATATCCTTCACTCGCATAAAACCCGGTCACTTCATTGATCACCATCTTAATATTCAAGATCACTAGGATGGCTGCTATTAGCCAAGCCGCAATTTTCGTTGGAACTTTAATAGCAAAGCTGCCCATTTTCGATTTGTCACTTACAAAGTGAATCAAAGGAATAATTGCAAAGCCCAATTGTAAACTAAGGATCACTTGACTTAAAATGAGCAAGCTATCTACCTCATTTTCGCCAAAAACATAGATAACGATGATGGCCGGAGCAATCGCTAAAATGCGCGTGAGCAATCGTCTGATCCAAGGATTGATCCGCAATTGCAAGTAACCTTCCATTACAATTTGTCCTGCCAATGTTCCGGTTACCGTAGAGCTTTGTCCGGCAGCAATTAATGCAATGGCGAACAAGGCCGGCGCCAGATTCGTACCAAGCAATTCATTCAATAAGTTGTGCGCATCTTTTAATGCGGCAACCTCGGTTCTTCCGCTTTCAAAAAACACTTTGGCCGCTAGAATTAAAATGGCTGCGTTTACTAAGAAAGCTATATTAAGTGCAATGGCCGAATCCAGAAAATTCCATTTCAAGGCTTGCTTGATACCTGCATCACTTTTATTGATTTTTCTTGTTTGCACCAAGGCAGAATGTAAATACAGATTGTGCGGCATAACGGTGGCACCTATTATTCCAATTGCGATATACAATGCTTCATCGTTTGGAATTTTGGGGATAAAACCTCCGGCAATGGCGCCAACACTTGGTTTTGCAAGAATTATTTCAATTAAGAACGAAAGTCCTACAATGGATACCAACCCAATGATAAAGGTTTCCATTTTTCGAATACCCAAACGTTGTAGGAACAATAATAATAGTGTATCTAATACCGTTATGGCTACTCCCCAGATCAACGGCAGGCCGGAAAGCAAATGAATACCAATGGCCATTCCCAGTACTTCGGCTAAGTCGGTAGCGGCAATGGCAATTTCTGCCAATACATAAAGCAAGAAATTGATCTGCTTAGGAAAAGCTTCGTGGTTGGCCTGTGCCAAATCTCTGCCTTGTACGATCCCTAAACGTGTAGCTAAACTCTGCAGCAGTAGCGCCATTAAATTACTCATCAACAGCACCCATATCAGGGTGTAGCCAAACTTACTTCCACCCGCTAAATCAGTGGCCCAGTTGCCGGGGTCCATGTATCCAACGCTCACTAAATAGGCCGGACCAAAAAATGCCAATACCTTCCGCCAGCCTGTTTTCTTGGCACTAACATCAACACTTTCGTGTACTTCACTTAGGGAACTATGGTTGTGCGTTCTGCTCATATTTTTCTATTGATCGTATCGTACGAAAATATTTTTAGCTACAGGCTCGCTAAGCGTAATAACAGGCGATTGTTTCAATTTTAGCTCCATCGATTGGTCGAAACTGAATTTGCGCGTTATTTCTAAACGCGTGCCAATGGCAATTTGCTTGTGGTTGAGAAGCTCCAACATTTCTTGCGATTGATCACCAATACCACTTACTATTGCCGGTGTATTTTCGGGCAATAGGCTCAAAGGAACTTGCATTATTTCGATCAGCTTTCCATTCTTGTCGGGAATAGGATCACCATGTGGATCGGTTTTGGGAAAGCCTAAAAATTCATCCAAGCGATCGATCAATCGAACACTACTAATATGTTCCAATTCTTCTGCAATTTCATGCACTTCATCCCAACCGAATTGCAATTTCTCCACTAAGAAATACTCCCACAAGCGGTGTTTGCGTATGATCTGTAGGGCCACTTTCTTTCCTTCCGATGATAATTTGAATCCCTTGTAGCGCTCATAATTCAACAGCTTCTGTTGCTTCAATTTTTTGAGCATATCGGTAACAGAGGCCGGCTTGGTTTGTAGGGCTGCCGCCAGTTCATTGGTGGTTACCAAACCATCCGATTCTTGCAGGTGAAATATTGCCTTAATGTGGTTCTCCTTACTGGATGAATATTGCATGTATCTAAAATAATATTTAGACAAATCTAAAAAAAATAGTAAACTTCACAAATAAAGTTTTCCAATCATGTTTTTAATCATTACTTTAGCCACCAACACCTCTACTGCATGAAAAAGATTGTTTTCTATGTTTTCATTCCTTTGGTATTGCTGGCCTGTAGAAGCAAGGTGAAATCGATGAAAGGGGATGAGGAAGTAAAACCAAGTGAGTTTATTGAATTCTTTCCTGAGCAAAAATTTCCGCTGAAAATAGCCGATACATCTTTGGTAAAATTTAGTAAAGACAGTTTAATAGTTGCCTATAAAGTTGCCAAGCAATTCATACCTGATACGGTGTTTACAAAGTATTTTGGAAAGAGCAATAAATTGAAGATTTACGCCATGGGCAGGGTACGGGAAAAAAGCAAGGAGCACTACCTGCTAATGAAAGTTGCCAATGGAAAAAAGCAAGTTGGATACCTTTTGATTTTTAATGAAAAAGATCAGTTCAAGTCTTCCATGCCACTGGTTACAAGCGGGTTTGAGAACTATGCCGCTTCTTCCGGATCAGTGGATGCCAAATTTCAGATCGCAACGGTAAAAGAATTCAAGCCGGGTACCAATATTAGTTATAAGAGAAATATTTATATCTATAATGCTGAAGCGCAGAACTTTACACTGATTATGACGGAGCCTAATGAAGACATCATTGAAGAAGTCATCAACCCAATTGATACCTTACCGTCGAAGCAAAAAATTTCTGGTAACTACGTAAAGAATAAGCGCAACTTTATTTCGTTTAGAGATGGGAAAAAAGCAACAGAGTTTTTGTTTTTTGTGCATTTCGAAAAAGAGAACGCGTCTTGTGTAGGCGAATTAAAAGGCATCGCTCGACAAACCAACAAAAATACGCTTCAATATCAGGAACCCGGCAATACTTGTGCGTTGGAATTCAAATTTGAAGGCAACGAAGTAACCATGAAAGAAACCGGTGGATGTGGTGCGTATCGTGATATCAAGTGTTTCTTCGAAGGATCTTATCCCAAGAAAGCTGAGCCAAAACCTGCTCGAAAAAAGCGTTCCTAAGAAAAAGAAATGCACCGAAAACGTTTGCAATAGCCAGAATCGCTCCGATCTCCATCGATACAGACTGTGAGGCTTTGGATTTCAATTAATTCTGTTATATTGCGGACTGTTTGTGTAGTATTTACACATCAATTTTTGAACCCTTGCTTGCTGCCATATTAATAACTATTGTTTGATAACTATGAGTTTTAACAACTACAGGGTACCCTACACACCCGACGACCGTTATGCGAAGAAAGTAGCTTACTTTTCAATGGAGTTTGCTGTTCATCAACCTTTGAAGATTTACAGCGGTGGACTTGGTTTTCTTTCCGGTTCCCATTTGAGAAGTGCATATGAGTTGAAACAGAACCTGATTGGTATCGGTATTTTATGGAAATACGGTTACTATGATCAGGCGAGAAACCAGGATCAAACATTACAGGTAACCTGGATGGAGAAGCAGTACAGCTTTTTGGAAGATACCGGTATCAAGTTTCAAATCACCATTCACGACCATCCGGTTTGGGTAAAAGCGTATTATTTGAATCCGGAAACCTTCAAATCGGCTCCGCTTTTCTTGTTAAGTACCGATTTACCTGAGAATGATTACGTGTCTCAAACCATTACCCATCGTTTGTACGACGCCAATGTAGCTACCAAAGTTGCTCAATTCATTTTGTTGGGTGTTGGTGGTGCGAAATTGATGGATGAAATTGGCTTCAATCCTGAACTGTATCATTTGAACGAAGCGCACGGCGTATCTGCAGCGTTTTATCTCTATAAGAAATTTGGCAACACTGAAGATGTAAAGAAGCGTTTGGTGTTTACCACGCACACGCCTGAAGAAGCAGGAAATGAAAAGCACGACATGCATCTTTGCCACAAAATGAGTTATTTCTGTGGCTTAAGTGTAGACGAAGTGCGCCGCCTTACCGGAATGGAAGGCGATCAATTCAATCACTCTCTCGCAGCTTTGCGCTTTGCACGCTTGGCCAATGGCGTTTCGCAATTGCACGGCGTTGTATCGCGCCAAATGTGGGCAAAGTATGACAATATCTGTCCGATCATTTCCATCACCAATTCTCAAAACTGGCGTTACTGGGCTGATAAGCAATTGTACCGTGCTAGCGACGAAGGCAATGATGCGTGGTGGGATGACCGTAAGAAATATTTGAAAAAGCGCGCTTTCGAAATTGTGGCGGATCAAACCGGTAAAGTATACGATCCGAACGTGTTTACCATTGTTTGGGCACGTCGTTTCGCCGGGTATAAAAGAGCCGAACTCATTACTAGAGACCGTGAGCGTTTCAATAAATTGATGAGCAATTCAAAGTATCCCATCCAAATTATTTGGGCAGGAAAACCTTACCCAATGGATTATCCGGCCATCAATGATTTCAACAACCTGGTACACTTGAGTAAGAATTACAAGAATGTATCTGTGTTGGTAGGCTATGAATTAGGGCTTTCAAAACGATTGAAACAAGCTGCCGACTTATGGTTGAACAATCCTCGCGTACCCCGCGAAGCTTCGGGAACCAGTGGAATGACCGCTTGCATGAACGGCGCTGTGAACTTCTCTACTGACGATGGATGGATTCCGGAGTTCGTGAATCATGGCAACAATGGATTTGTAATTCCGAAGGCAGACTATGATCGCATGAATACTTCTGAACAAGATGAATACGATTTGAACAAATTGTATGAAATTTTAGAGAAAGAAATTCTTCCGCTCTATTATGATAACTATGATACTTGGCGCCAAGTGGCTAAGAACGGTATGCGCGATGTTCGTTTCCGTTTCGATGCAGGAAGAATGGCGGAAGAGTATTATGAGTTGCTTTATAAGTAATAAGTTTTAAGTTATTCGTTTTTAAGTGGGGCTTCGAAAGAAGCCCTTTTTTGTTGGAACGAAGAGGGGGAATTAATAATTAACAATTAATAATTAATAATGAAGCAGCCTGGGTAATTAATAATTAATAAGTAATAAGTAATAATGAAACAGCC
>DGDD01000065.1 GCA_002385265.1 Chitinophagaceae bacterium UBA3961 | reverse complement strand
CTCTATATAGTACCCACGCCCATCGGTAATTTACAAGACATTACCCTGCGGGCGTTGGAAATACTGCGCTCGGTTGATTTGATTTTAGCTGAAGATACCCGCAATTCTGTTCGACTGCTCAACCACTTTCAAATCAACAAACCTATTACTCCCTATCACCAGCACAACGAGCATTCTGTTGTTAACCACCTTGTGAACCAATTGCAAGGAGGAAAGTCAATGGCCATGGTTTCAGATGCCGGCACGCCCGGAATTTCTGATCCTGCTTTTTTACTGGTTCGAGCTTGTATAAAAGAGGGCGTAAAAGTAGAATGCTTGCCTGGAGCTACTGCCTTTGTGCCGGCCTTGGTCAACAGCGGTCTTCCTACCAATCGTTTCTGTTTTGAAGGATTTTTGCCGGTGAAAAAAGGCCGTCAAACCATGCTCAAAAAGCTAGCCGTGGAAGAGCGTACCATTGTATTGTACGAATCACCCCACCGCCTTGTAAAAGCTTTGGAAGAATTGGTGCAGTTTTTTGGTGCCGATCGTAAAGCTGCGGTTTGCCGGGAATTATCCAAACTGCACGAAGAAAATGCTCGTGGAACCCTTCAAGAACTGCTCACATATTTCAGCTCCAAAGAAGTGAAAGGAGAGATCGTACTGGTGATTGCCGGTACAGAAGAGTAGTCCCCGCTTAACACATCTTCTTACTACAAAAGCGAGAATTGCAGTAAATTGCTGTTATTAAATGACAGTGAATTTATGAATAGGAAATTAGTACTTGCTTCGTTCTTGCTTTTGTCGAGTATCATCAGTATTGCTCAGCCCAATCGTTGGCAGCAGCGCGTGAAATACACGATGAATATTGACATGGATGTAAAAACCAACCGCTTCACAGGTAAACAATCCCTGCAATACACCAATAATTCTCCCGACACACTCAACAAAGTGTTTTATCACTTATACTTTAATGCGTTTCAGCCCAATAGTATGATGGATGCACGCAGCAGAGAATTGGGTAAGATTCGTGTAGGTAGAGGACAAGATTGGGACGGACGTGTGAGAGACCGTATCCTGAATCTCACACCCGAAGAAATTGGCTACCAAAAAATTCAAAGCTTGAAGTTGAACGGTGTAGCTCAGAACTTCCAAACCAAAGAAACCATTTTGGAAGTGAAATTGTCGAAACCCATTCTTCCCGGTCAAACGGTAACATTTGACATGGAATTTGAAGCACAAGTACCCTTGCAAATTCGCAGAAGCGGTCGCGATAACCCAAGTACCGGCGTTCGCTATTCAATGGCCCAATGGTATCCTAAAATGTGTGAGTACGATTATGAAGGTTGGCATCCAACTCCTTATGTGGCTAGAGAATTTTACGGGGTTTGGGGTGATTTCGATGTAACCATCAAGATTGATAAAAATTATGTGCTTGGAGGAACCGGCTATCTTCAAAATCCAAATACAATTGGATATGGTTACGAAGATCCGGGTGCAAAAGTCACCCGACCAGCAGGCGATAAGTTGAGTTGGAGATTTATTGCTCCTAATGTACACGACTTTATGTGGGCCGCCGATCCTGAATACAAACATTTGGTTCGCAGAATGCCTAATGGTACCACCATTCACGTGTTGTACAATTATAAAGAGAACGATCCAAGAAATGATACAGCTTGGAATGAAGTAGCAGACGCTGCTGTAACTGTTTTACCTTTTATCGAAAAAACCTTCGGTCCTTATCCATATAAGCAGTATTCGTTTATTCATGGTGGTGATGGAGGTATGGAATATCCGATGGGTACTTTATTGGTGGGCCCCGGGCTGGGAACTGTTTTTCATGAATGGATGCATACCTGGTATCAAATGCTGATGGGCACCAATGAAAGTTTGTATGCTTGGATGGATGAAGGATTTACTGATTGGGCTACCCACTTGGTAAGTGCCTACTACCGCGACAATGTAACGCGCAAAAGATTGGCATCGAATCCGGCCGGATTAAAACGCCTTGACTCTTTGGCCAATATCTTACCAAAAGAACAATACGGTTCTTATCAGTCGTATTTTGGACTTGTGAAAAGTGGACTGGAAGAGCCCTTGACCACTCATGCAGATCATTTTAATACCAATGCCGCTTACGGTTCTGCAGCTTATTCAAAAGGAGCTGTTTTCTTGGAGCAGTTGGGTTATGTTGTAGGAGCACAGGTGCGCGACAAAATACTGTTAGAGTACTACAAACAATGGCGGTTCAAACATCCCAATGTGAATGATTTTATGCGCATAGCCGAAAAGGTAAGTGACATGAAATTGGATTGGTATAAAGAATATTTTGTGAATACCACAAAAACTATTGACTACGGAATCGATAGTTTATGGGAAGAAAACGGCGCTACTAAAATTCGATTGAGAAGAATTGGTAAGATGCCCATGCCCATCGATTTAATGGTTGAATACCGCGATGGCACAAAAGAGCTTTTCTATATTCCTCAATTCGATATGTTTGGAGAGAAGCCGGTGGAAGACAGTACTGTTCCAAGATTTACCCAAGAACCTTGGAAATGGACGCATCCGGAATATGTTTTTGAAGTGAAGAAAAAGATCAATCAGATAAAAGTAGTTGAAATTGACCCCAGCTACAGAATGGCCGACTTAGAAAGGCGAAACAATCGACTGGAAATTCCAGGAGCGAACTAAAACTTAAAAAACCCCGATACAATCGGGGTTTTCTAATTAGATAAGGTCTCGGTTAATGGGAACTCGAGGAGTTCTATGTAAAATCAGATGCTTTAAATGGGAAAAGGTTTAACCCCAATCGTATAATAATTTTACTAATGTAAAGGTATAAGTGAAAACAGGGCAGACCAATACCACTAAGTGGTAGTTTTCAATAGTGCAACATTGAATTATCGGCCGAAATACTTGTTTACGGCTTCAACGCGGTTGTTTACATGGAGCTTTTCGTATATATGATATACGTGTTTGCGAACTGTTTCCTGACTGATGAAAAGGGCTGCAGAAATTTCTTTATAGATCAATCCTTTCGCTAACAATTCCAGGATTTCTTTTTCTCTGTTGGAAAGTGTATTTAGGTAGGAACTGTTTCCTGTATGGAAGCTAGGCGTTTCAATGGGCCTTTGTTGGAAGGCTGTTACTACTTTTCTGGCGATTTGACTACTCATAGGAGCACCACCGTCTCTCAACTCATTTAGCGCATCTATCAATTTGGCAGGAGAGGTTTTCTTTAATATATATCCACTGGCACCCGCGCTCAATGCTTCAAAAATCTTCTCATCATCCTCATACACCGTACACATCATGAAAAGGATTTCCGGATATTCTGCTTTTAAATTTCTAACGCAATCAATTCCGGACTCACCTTCACCTAAATTAATATCCATCAAAACCAGCTGGGGTTTTACCAAGGGAATGCTTTGCATTGCCGATGACGCATCTGTATAACTGCCTAATAATTCATGTTCATCAGACATCAGAATGATTTGTTCTAATGCCTGTCTGATATCCTTATTATCTTCTACAATACAGATGGTAGTCATGGTACAAAGATGAAGAAATTTGGATCGACAACAATACCACAAAGTGGTAGTTTTGACACAATGGGAAACCTTAGACTAATAAGGAACCTGAATGATGAATTTTTCTTGAAAGAAGGGTTCCTTGAATAAGTGCGTAATTTCCATCACTTTAGGCTTGCAGCCGCTTTCAAATATTTCCTGAGCTAAGTCTCCGCCTTTTAAACAGATCAATCCGGATGCTTTGGGTAAATCGCCCTCTGAAGGGGTTGATTTGCGTAAAAGCGGTTTGCTCCAAGTCCAAAGATCTTTTAAAGGCGCGACAGCTCTTGAAATTACAACATCGAATTTTTGTCCGGCCAAGGCTTCAACACGACTGTGTTTGGTAGTAATGTTTTTTAAGCCAATGGCTTCGGCAACGCCTTCTACAACTTTTAGTTTCTTGCCAATGCTGTCAACCAAGTGAAAACGGGTTTGAGGAAAGAAGATCGCTAATGGAATACCGGGAAAACCGCCACCGGTGCCTAGATCCAGAACTTTCATATTTGGTTCAAAATCGAACACTGCTGCAATGCTCAAAGAATGCAACACGTGTTTTTCGTATAAACTTTCTATATCTTTTCTGGAGATCACATTGATCTTTTCATTCCATTCTTTGTACAGAGGGGCGAGTTGGCGCAATTGCTCCAACTGTACTTCAGAAAAATCTGAAAAATACTGCGTAATTATGTCCAGTGATTGTTCGGGCGTTTCCATAATGCTGGTGCAAAGATGCAATAATAAATAAACATCCAAAGGTCGAAGAACCACCACAGAGAAAATAAATCTTGTTCTTGGAGTTTCTTCATTGTTTTATTGAAGATAATGGCTTGTGAAATGAAGCGAAGGGCGAAAACACCAAGAGCCAATCTCCAATCAAATAACAGAATACTTGCTACAAACAATGGGTAGAATAAAAAGAAACTAACATTGTACATACCCAAAAGGAATTTGTGCAAGCCTTTATAATACCTCGCGGTGGAGTAATGACGTGTTTTTTGGCGGAACCAGTTTCCGAAATTTTTCGCAGGCTCCGATAAGGTGAAAGCTTCCGGATCTATTACAATTCTGGTATTATTTTTTGTAGCTACTTTGTTAATGAAAAGATCGTCGTCTCCGCCCGGTAAATGATTGATGGATGAAAATCCTTTGTTATTAAAGAAAAGGGTCTTTTTGTAGCTGAGATTTCTTCCAACGCCCATATATGGCATCCCGGCCGCAGCATAAGAAAGGTACTGCAAGCCTGAATGAAAGGTTTCGAATCGAATTAACTTATTGAGCAAGCCCGGCTTTTTATTGTAGGAGCCGTAGCCCAACACCACTTCAATTCCTTCATCATATCCTTCTTGCATTAATTGCAGCCAATTTTCGGACGCAGGAACACAATCTGCATCAGTCAACAGCAATATTTCGTATTTGGCTTCTTTGATTCCAATTGACAAGGGGTATTTTTTCCCCGGAATGCCGATGGCTTCTTGCTCAAGATTTACAGCGTGCAATCCTTTGAAAGTTTTTTTGAACTCATCCAACAGATAACGTGTATCATCCTGGCTGTTGTGGTTTACAACAATTATTTCGTGTGTAGAGGGGTACTGTTGTACCAGCAAACCGGGTAGGTTCTTAGCTAAATTGCCGGCCTCGTCTCTTGCGCAAACAATCACAGAAACGGGATGTTGCTGCGATTTTTCCTTTTCATACTTTTTGAAGAAAGCGAGTTTGCTAAACAAACCCCAATAAAAGAAGAGTTGAATAAGAGTGATCAATGCGAACGCGATAAAGAATAAAGAGGTCCAATCAGTAAATAGAAGCTTTAAGTCCATATTTCCACAGCTAGTTTAGGGGTCGGTACTTGCGTACCGAATCGCAAAAATACTAAGAATCAGGTGCTTGAGCAGGACTAATCAACTCACATGCTGTGAATAAATGATGAAAAACCCTGATTCTTCCACAGAGGGGCCATTTTTGGTATCTTTGCCCCCTTTTATGGCAGCGCTACAATTTCAAAAGCAGTACAACGATCAACAGTCGAAAGCCCGAGCAGGGATCATTACTACCGATCACGGTCAGATAGAGACCCCTATTTTTATGCCCGTAGGCACAGTTGGTAGCGTGAAAGGTGTTAGCCAACAGCAGTTGGAGTTGGATGTGAAGGCACAAATCATCTTAGGGAATACCTATCATCTGTATTTGAGACCCGGATTGCAAGTGTTGGAGGCTGCCGGCGGACTTCACAAGTTCAATGGATGGAATCACCCCATTCTAACGGATAGTGGTGGATATCAGGTGTTCTCGCTCGCCGGTACCAGAAAGATAAAAGAGGAAGGGGTTACTTTTCAAAGTCATATCGACGGTTCAAAGCATTTGTTCACACCGGAGGCGGTGATGGATATTCAGCGGGTAATTGGAGGGGATATTATCATGGCGTTCGACGAATGTCCTCCAGGTGGTTCCGAATACGGCTATGCGAGAAAATCGATGGAGCTTACCCATCGCTGGTTGGATCGTTGTTTCGAACGGTTCAATGCAACTGAGCCCAAGTACAATTATACCCAGAATCTTTTTCCAATAGTACAAGGTGGAACGTTTAAAGACTTACGTAAAATTTCCTGCGAAACCATCGCGTCGAAAGAAGCGACGGGTAATGCCATTGGTGGATTGAGTGTTGGTGAACCGGAGCCGGTGATGTACGAAATATGTGATTGGTGTTGTGATCATTTGCCCCAAGAAAAACCTCGATACCTAATGGGAGTGGGAACACCCTGGAATATTTTAGAATGCATATCTATGGGTATTGATATGTTCGATTGCGTAATGCCCACTCGCAATGGCAGAAACGCTATGCTGTTTACCAGCAATGGAGTCATCAATATCGACAATAAAAAATGGGAGTTCGACTTCAGTCCAATTGACGACGAAATTGGATGCGATATGAGTGCTTATTATACCAAATCGTACTTGAGGCATCTCTTGAAGTCAAAAGAATTATTAGGGCTTACCATTGCAAGTACACATAACTTGG
This sequence comes from Chitinophagaceae bacterium UBA3961, assembly GCA_002385265.1. Lineage (GTDB taxonomy): Bacteria > Bacteroidota > Bacteroidia > Chitinophagales > Chitinophagaceae > Endoryza > Endoryza foliicola. The sequence goes on along the minus strand of DGDD01000065.1, from coordinate 7,384 downwards.
CTTTCTATTTATGGTTGGTGAAGGAAGCCAGAAAGCACATTATAGCAGGTGATTTTAAAGCTTGGAAGGATGCCATGATTCCTCAGCTGAAGAATCGACTCTAGGAAATTTGGCTTCAGCAATTTCACAAACTGTTCACGCATCTAAACTGGGGAAACCATCAATTTTCGGTACTTTCGCGAGGCTTTATGATAAAAAAGATCGACTGGTATATCATCAAGAAATTCATCACTACCACTTTGTTTATGGTGCTGGTGATTTCGGTTATTGCTGTAGTGATTGATACCAGTGAAAAAACGGATGATTTCGTAAAGTCGGGGCTATCCGGTTTTCAAATCATAACGCAGTATTTTATTGGATTTGTACCTTTTATCATTTCGATGATTTTTCCGCTGATGAGTTTCATTGCGGTCATTTTCTTCACTTCAAAAATGTCGGGCCGTTCAGAAATTGTTGCCATTTTAGCTTCGGGTGTCCCTTTTAATCGTTTTTTAAGACCCTTTTTTGTGGCAGCTTTTATTATGGGGGCCGTTTTTTGGGTTGCCACTCAATTTTGGATTCCAATTGCCAATGGGATCCGAGGTGATTTTCAGGCCAAGTACATTGATAGCAAGAGCTCTTATGAAATGAGTCAAAATGCTAAACTCTCGAGTAATTACTATTTAAGGATCGATAATAATACCTATGCAGGTTTAAGAAGTTATGATACTACTTCTAAGGCAGCTAATCAAGGGTTTTTCATGCAGCGGATTGAGGGTAATAAAGTGGTGTACAGCGTAAGAGCCGATTATTTGCGATGGGATACTGCCACCAAAGGTTGGCGATTGGAAAATGCAGTGATTCGAACAATCAATGGATCCAAAGAAACCATTCGCCAAGAGTCGATCATGCAAGTTTCATTGAACGGGATAAAGCCTTCAGAAATAAGACCTGATAAGTATTTAAAAGATCGAATGACAACGCCCCAACTTCGGCATTTTATCCAATCGGAGGAGCGCAGGGGCTCCGAAGGCTTGAATACCTATAAAGTTGAAATGTATAAAAGGGATGCAACCCCCTTTTCGCTGTTTATTTTAACCATAATAGGTGCGGTATTAGCATCGCGCAAAACAAGAGGTGGCAGTGGGCTGCACCTAGCCATCGGTATTATAATTGCCGCCCTCTATGTTGTAATGGATAAGTTCTCCGTTACTTTCTCAACCAAAGGAAATTTCCCGCCATTATTAGCTGCTTGGACACCTAACATCGTATTCAGCTTTGTAGCCTTGTACGTTTACCAGAAATCACCTAAATAGGAATAAATGGCTTGATTTTGAACCGATCGCGTGTTATTTTGTTTTATAAACGGGTGATTTTGTTTAACTTTAGCACCTCCAAAAGTCGAGAATTCAATTTTCCTTCATATAAACACTTGTCATTTTTATGGGCATTATTAAAGAGCGCTTCAAAGCTAAGTCGGATCTGGCAAATGCAGAGATTAAGCAGTTGTTGAAAGATCATGGAAACAAAGTAATTGGTGAAGTTACCCTTTCTCAGATTTATCAAGGAATGAGAGGCATTACCGGATTGGTGACGGAGACTTCTTTGCTCGACGCTCAGGAAGGTATTCGTTTCAGAGGCTATTCAATTCCCGAACTTCAAGCGAAACTCCCCAAAGCAGAGGGTGGCCAAGAACCACTACCTGAAGGATTGTTTTACCTCATGTTGATTGGTGAATTGCCAACTTCTGAAGATGTGAATCATGTTACCAGTGTTTTGCAACGCAGAAGCCACGTTCCAAGCCATGTTTTTGCAGCGATTGACGCGTTACCTGCTTATGCTCACCCGATGACCATGTTTGTTACAGGGGTAATGGCGCTTCAAACAGAGGGTTCTTTCTCGAAAGAGTACGCCAAAGGAATGAACAAGAAGGACTATTGGATTTCAACTTTTGACGATAGCTTAGATTTGATTGCACGTTTGCCACGTATTGCGGCTTATGTGTACAGAAGAAAATATAAAAACAACGAGCACATTCAACCCAATGGTTTGTTAGATTGGGCCGGAAATTTTGCTCACATGCTCGGTTATTCCGATCATGGATTTATGGAGTTGATGCGCTTGTACATGACTATTCACGCCGATCACGAAGGTGGTAACGTGAGTGCACACACTACACACTTGGTTGGCTCTGCTTTGAGTGATCCTTATTTGGCGTATGCTGCCGGTATGAACGGATTAGCGGGTCCATTGCATGGATTGGCAAACCAAGAGGTAATTAAGTGGATTTTTGAAATGCAGGAGGAATTGAAAACCGAGCTACCTACTAAAGAACAAATTGCAGAATATGTGAAACAGACCCTGTCGAGCGGTAAAGTAGTTCCCGGATATGGTCATGCGGTGTTGCGTAAAACCGATCCCCGATTCACAGCTCAAATGGAATTTGGTAAGAAGCACATGCCGGATGATAATTTGGTTCAAACCGTTTGGAATATTTACGAAACCGTGCCTCCAATTTTGCAATCGCTCGGTAAGATCAAAAATCCTTGGCCGAATGTAGATGCGCACAGCGGCGCTTTACTGGTTCACTATGGCATGGTGGAATATGAATACTATACTGTTTTGTTTGCAGTGAGTCGTGCGTTGGGTGTATTGGCCAGCTTGTGTTGGGATAGAGCGTTGGGATTTGCCTTGGAGCGTCCGAAGTCTGTAACAACAGATTTAGTGAAGCAGTGGTTAGATGGAAAAGACAATATTTGGGGAGAATAGGTTCCTCTAATAATTATATCAAAACCCCGATTTTTTCGGGGTTTTTTTGTTCATTCATTTGGGCAATGGTATATTTGCACCCCCTAGGGGAATTAGCTCAGTTGGCTAGAGCGTCCCGTTTCGTTTGAAACGATACGGGAAGGTCACCGGTTCGATTGCAGCAACAAATATTATAGGGGGAATTAGCTCAGTTGGCTAGAGCGCTTGCATGGCATGCAAGAGGTCACCGGTTCGACCCCGGTATTCTCCACTTCGAAAGATCATCAGCAATGATGGTCTTTTTTTATTTTAGGAATTAGCTCAGTTGGCTAGAGCGTCCCGAATCGTGTCTTTTTCTATCGTTCCTGTATTCTTATACTAGTACTTCTGATTAACTTTAATAACAAGCGTTTGTATTAAAAAAGGCTTACATTTAATAACTATTGCACCACATGAAAAAGCCTTCCATAAAAGACATCGCTTCCAAAGCGGGGGTGTCGCCGTCTACTGTATCCTCGGTACTGAACGGGAAGGCCAAGCATATGCGTATCAGTGATGTGGTAGCAGCAAGAGTTAAAAAAATCGCTCTCGAAGAAGGATATCAGCCCAATACTATTGCGGTGAGTTTACGCACCGGTCGTTCCAAAATTATAGGTCTCATTGTTGAAGATATTGCCAATCCATTCTTTTCTGCGTTGGCTCGAACCATTGAAGATGAAGCGCTCAAATTAGGATATCGAATTGTTTATTGCAGTACCGAAAATGACCTCGAAAGAGGCAATGACTTGTTGTATGTGTTGGGACAAACCCATGTTGATGGCTATATCATTACGCCGGTTCCGGGTATGGAGCTTAAACTCAAAGAGTTGAAAGATCAAGGGCGCCCCATGGTTTTTATGGATCGATTCATAGCCTCTTTGGAAGTACCTTGTGTGCTGATCAACAACTATGACGGTGTAAAGCAAGGCATGGACTATCTCTTAAAAAGGGGATACAATTGCATTGGTTATGTAAGCACCAATTCGAGTCAAGTTCAAATGAAAGCTCGAATGTCTGCATATATCGATAAAGTTAATACAGATCTACAAAAGGCTCCCTTACTACTTGAAATTGATTTTTTAATGGATCGGACGAAAATAAAAGCGGCCGTTAAAGAATTTGTCATTGATAATAATTTAGACGCTGTGTTCTTTGCAACAAACTATTTGGGGGTGGTTGGATTGGAAATAATAAATGAGTTGGGATGGAAAATCCCCGACCAAATAGGAATTGTTTGCTTTGATGACACTGACTTATTCAAGCTATATCCTCCCGGTATTACAGCCGTACGACAACCGGTTCAGGAAATTGCAGAACACTCGGTAAAGATGCTTATCGATCAAATTCAAGGAAAACTAGCTTCTAGTGAAAGCCAATTGTTGTTAAAGGGCGAGCTAATGGTTCGCGGTTCTGCCTAAAATTCTTTTCTATTTCTTTATAATAAGATCGTATTTGGTAAGTAAACCTGCTATATTCTGATCAGAGAAGACCGTTTTCTTTAATGTGTTTTTGTCCGGGTCTAAACTGAGATGGAAGGCCGTTTCGAAATTGGTCTTTGTTAAATTGGTTCGTTCAAAAATGCTTCTTTGCAAATCACAATTTTCGAATAGGGCTTCCGTTAAATCAGCCTCTGTAAAATCACATTCTTTGAGCTCCGACTTGGAAAAACAGATTTTTTTCAGATTCATTTTCCAGAAACTGCAATAATGGAGTTTCGAATCTGAAAAATTAGCATCGAATAGAAACTTATTGCAGTAATAGAAATCGAGGGTTCTAAATTGGCAGTTTTGAAAGGTGACTCCGTTGAAATTGGTATTGTTCAAGTTGGTTTGATCGAAGCTACATTCAATGAAACTACAGTCAACAAAGTTAATATTGCTTAAACTCGAGTTACCAAACAGACCATTCTTAAATATACAATTATCATAGGTCGCTTCTGCGAGGGGGGTAGCAACCGCATCCAATCCCAAAAACTCAAGGTCTTCTTTATAGATTCCGCTCATAACATAAAGCTACATGATTTTTTTGTGATCATTATTGGATCAGTTCTAACGCAATTCTAAAGCCTATATCAGCTTGAGGAGACTTATATATTTTTTCCGGTTTTACTTGTACGAGGTAGGCTGGATCTTTGAAACCTCCTCCCTTTGCCACACCTTTTTCTTGGGTCATCTCTGCAACATTTCCACTCATATTATACAAACCAAAACTATTAGGGTAATAGGCATTTACAGGCGCAGTTGCTTTCTTTACACCTTCAGTTTCTGGGATATCTATTTCAGTATATTTTCTGGTTACTGAATCATAAATAAAATTGGTGTGTTTGAAATTGCAGAGGTAATCTTTTCTGTTGTTTTGGATAAAGCCGGTACCCCATGGATAGGTGCGAGTTCTGTCGCCTCCCGTGGCTGCATTCATCCATTCTTCAATATTAAGCAAACGACAACGAAATTGTTGATTGGCAGAACTTGCATTTATTTTTTCCTCATACCATTTACAATAGGCCATTGCTGATTCGTACGATACGCCTACAACCGGATAATTCGAGTAGGCAGAATGACGGAGGTAGTGGTTTACAAACGCTTTGAAGTCAGGATCTATTTTTAGCCAACTTGAAGTATCGGGCAGTCGAAGCTCGTATTCTGCAGCATCACCCTTTTGTTTCAAATCTTGCAAATACTCCAAGTAATCTTTATTGGTTACTTCAAACTTTGAAACATAGAGTGTTTCCGAAACTTTGGCGAAGTTCTTTTTGAGAATCCCCTTTAAAGGGCTTGTTGTAAAGCTAACGATAAAAGATACGATGAAAGCTAAATACACTAGAGGCTTCATTTGCGTAAGTATTTCTTATTAGTTACTAGTCGAATTCAAAAATATAACGATTCTGTTGATTTGTTAGTATGAAATTGTTTGCTACCGTTTATTTCAGCACTAATTCATAGTTTTTTCTCATTTGTATATTGAAGTTTTGGTCATGGATAGCTTCCTAAGGATTTTCAACTTGCACCCATGGAATTCCCGACACAGCATTACTGAAGGTAGGGGTTAATCTAAAATCAGTTAGTTATGAAAATCCAATTTGCCTTTTTGGCCGCTATAACTGTTATTATTAGCGCATGCACCAAAGAAAAAGAATTTGTACCCAATTCATCAGAAACCGCCGAAGTGAATGCGGTACTTCCCTCCATTCAAACAGATACTGTTTTTCTAAACTTATTAGCCGATCATTTAAAGTTTCATGAAAATATCAAACAGCCTGATAGCATCATTTCAGTTTGGAGTGATAACAGATTATCCGAGCCAGAAGCAAAATCTTATCCTTCTTATTTCGGGTACTCTTCTATGCCATTACTCGATCGCTATTTTCTCAATATGGGGCAACGTATCAAATACCTCAATTCGAAATACGGGCTTAGTAAAATGAGTAAAGAAGAGCAAAAAGCACTGTTCTACAACGGGTTTAAAAAATTGTATTCGGGGAATATTGTACAATGGGGACTTGCCACCTGTGAAGAAGACAAATTGGTATGCTTGGCTACAGCGGCTGGAGAAGCTATTGCCATGCATCTAGGATGTGCGGCGCTCGATACTACTGTATTTGTTGGAATTGCCTGCCATGCATCGGCAGTCATATTCCAAATTGTTGCCAGTAGAAGTTGTATTAAGAATTATAAAAATTGCAAAGAAACCATCCCCGAACAATAAAAGTAATTCCAATGCTCTACTGGATGAACATGGCTTCAATTCTATTAATGTTGTTTGTTGTGCTCTCACTCTTGTTAACTGAGTTTATTCACCAAGAGTTCCAACTCAAATTGTTTTGGGTAGTACTTTTTCTGGTTGCAGAAATTCGTATTTGCATGGAATTATTCAAAGGGAGGAACCGACGCTTTAACGGCTGGTGGTTTTGGGGCTTTGTTTTCACTTGTATGGCTTGGGTTCTGGTCTCTTTTCTTTAAGAATTTCATCAAAAAATAATACCGGAGCCTACGGAGGGCCATGAAACAGTTGTACTTTAGGGCATGAAAAAGTTCCTAATTTACGTTTGCCTTGCCTTTGCAACTTATTCTGGGTCTGCTCAAAAATGTGTATTTGTGATCGCAGATGGCATTCCTGCTGATATGATTGAAAAGGCTCAATTGTCTGCTGTTCAGAAGATCTCAAAAACCGGCTCTTTTGTTCGAGCTCATGTTGGTGGCGACGCCGGAACTTATTCAGAAACCCCTACAATTTCAGCAGTTGGATACAATAGTCTTTTAACAGGGACTTGGGTAAATAAACACAACGTGTGGGATAATGATATCAAAGATCCCAATTATCATTATCCTACCGTTTTTCGCTTGTTTAAAGAACAGTATCCTCAAAAGAAAACGGCTATTTTCAGTACCTGGCTCGATAACCGTACTAAATTAGTGGGCGATGAGTTGCCCGCTACAGGGAACTTGAAAGTTGATATAAAATTTGATGGACTTGAACTCGATACACTTCATTTCCCTCACGATAAACAAGCGTCTTATATTCATAAAATAGATGATACCGTAGTTCAAACGGCTGCGAACAGTATTCGTAATGAGGCCGCCGACTTGAATTGGGTGTATTTAGAATATACAGATGATAT
>DGDD01000161.1 GCA_002385265.1 Chitinophagaceae bacterium UBA3961 | reverse complement strand
GAATATAGGCCGGAACAAAACCCGGGAAATCAAAAGCATTTTCCAAACCACGCTCTTTTGCGCGGGCACGAATATTATTACCATAGTCGAAGGTAATAGCACCTGCTTTCATCAAGTCCAACATCAAACTCACATGCTTTTTCATGCTTTCATAACTGCGTTCTATATACGTATTTGGATCTTGCTCGCGCAATGCTTTTGCTTGATCGTTGGTGAGTGTATGCGGTATGTATCCTATTAATGGATCGTGTGCGCTGGTTTGATCGGTTAAGGTATCGGGAATTACTCCTCTGCTCAACAGTCGCTCGAGTAAATTCACCGCATTACAGAGCACTCCAATACTTTTTCCAATACCTGCCTTTTTGTATTCAAGGGCTTTGTCGATGGCTTCATCGATGTCGATGTATTTTTCATCGAGGTACCTTGTTTCCAAACGTTTGTCAATTCTCCACAACTCTACTTCAGCTATCAAAGCTACTCCCTCATTCATAGTAATGGCCAGTGGCTGCGCACCACCCATGCCTCCCAAGCCGGCTGTTACATTCAAGGTGCCTTTCAAAGTTCCACCAAAATGTTTGTCAGCAACCGCAGCATAAGTTTCATAAGTGCCTTGTACAATTCCTTGAGAGCCGATGTAGATCCAACTGCCGGCCGTCATTTGACCGTACATCATCAATCCCTTTTGTTCCAGCTCAGTAAAATGTTGCCAATTCGCCCAATTGGGCACCAATTGAGAATTGCTCAACAATACGCGTGGAGCATCGGGATGGGTCTTCAACATGGCCACGGGTTTGCCACTTTGTATCAATAGACTTTCATCGGATTCCAATATTTTCAAGCATTCAATTATTTTATCCAATGCAGGAAAATTGCGGGCAGCTTTTCCCCTTCCACCATATACGATTAAATCATCGGGGCGTTCCGCCACTTCAGGGTCAAGATTATTCAACAACATTCTCAATGCCGCTTCTTGCACCCATCCTTTACAATTCAAGGTAGTGCCGGTGGGCGTTTTGTATTTAATTGGATCGTAACTCATAGCAAGCGTTTGTATTTTTATAACTGAAAAGATTCAAATCCTTTATTTAATGTGGTAGCTGAACTCGCTTTGTCTACAAATGAAAAGTCGCGAATCAATTCCACCATTTTATTGATATCATCTGCGAAAATTCGATCTTCACTCGCAAAGCCCACAAAGCTTCGCACATACTCATGTGCAGCTTCCAAATGCGGAGAGCTCTTAAGCGGCCGACGGAATTCAATAGCCTGACAAGCACTTAGCAATTCGATCGCTAATATATACTCCAAGTTATCGATCACTTGGTTTAATTTTCGACCACTAATAGAACCCATGCTCACATGATCTTCCTGACCTAAAGATGTTGGAATACTATCGGCACTGGCCGGAAAGCAAAGGGTCTTGTTTTCTGTAACCAAGGCCGCTGTGGTATACTGAGGAATCATGAATCCGCTGTTCAATCCTACATCTTTCATCAACAACATAGGCAAGCCCCATTTTCCCTCCAATAACAAATAACACCTGCGGTCACTGATGTTTCCAATTTCAGCTGCAGCAATGCATGCATAATCGAGTGGCAAAGCCAGCGGTTGTCCGTGAAAGTTTCCGCCGCTGATCGTATCGTCGGCACTTAAAATAATGGGATTATCGGTTACCGAATTCAATTCTATTTCTGTGAGCTCTTTCAAATGCAACCAGGCGTTTCTGGAAGCTCCGTGTACTTGAGGCATGCAGCGCAAACTGTAAGGATCTTGAACGCGACCACAATCGATATGACTTTCCATGATATCCGATCCTGCTAGCAACAACCTCAATCGCTGTGCAACAAGTTTATTCCCTGCATAGGGTCTCAATTCATGCAACCGTTCATCAAAGGGTGCTTTGGTACCGGTAAGGGCTTCCAAACTCATCGCACCAATAATATCCGCGGCTTCCAAGCAATTGTGTAATCGTTGCACTGCCTTTACAGCAAAGGCTAAAATAAACTGCGTTCCGTTGATCAACGCCAACCCTTCTTTTGGTCCAAGTTGAATGGGCCCCTCCCCTTCTTTTTTAAAAATTTCAGAAGTAGGCGTTCGAACACCTTTATAATAACATTCACCAAATCCGATTAAGGGTAGGAAAAGATGCGCTAGTGGAGCTAGATCCCCACTGGCTCCTACACTTCCTTTCTCAGGAACTATGGGTATAATATCGTTTTCAATATGCCAGCAAATACGCTCCAGTGTTGACAATTGAACTCCGCTGAAACCTCTTGCCAAAGCATGCACTTTGGTGATCAACATGATCTTCGCCACTTCAGCAGGAATGGGATTTCCTACACCTACCGAATGGCTCTGTAATATTTTGTATTGAAGGGTGGCGGTATCTGCCGCATCAATAGGTGTATTGGCTAGGATTCCGAATCCGGTATTCACGCCATAAACCGTGCGTTCCGAATTCACGATTTCTGTGATCTCGGCTTCGCTTTTTCGAATCTTTTGAACAGCATCTTCCGACAAATAGGCTTTTTTTACCCCATTGGCAATTTGAATGGCAGCGCTCACCGTTAGGGTATCTACCCCATATTGGAATTTCTCACTCATAACAAGGAATTGGTCAACAAAATAGGGAAATCCCCCTCCCTGAAAAAAACTTTTAATGCACCATTTTCTAGTCAATCGTTTCCGCAAAAACAGGGCTTTTATTTTGTGAATGGAGTTGAGAATCTGCAATTTGTTTGTAATTTCCACCATTACTAAAACAACTGCAATATGAAATCTAGGATCAGTGTGCAACTCGCCATTATGATGTTTTTACAATTCGTAATTTGGGGAGCTTGGTATGGTCAACTTTCAAAGTATCTATTAGCCATCAATTTTACCGGAACCCAAGTTGGTAATATCTATGCTACTTTCTCCATCGCAATGATTGTTTCTCCCTTCTTTGTTGGAATGATCGCGGATCGTTTTATGAATGCCGAACGAGTACTGGGTATTCTGAATTTAGTGGGTGCGGCACTTTTATACTCATTAACACAAACTACCGACTATAATACCTTCTACTTCTTAATGTTATTGTATTGCTTGTCGTTTGCGCCTACCATTGCCTTAACCGCATCTATTTCCATGCGTCAAATGACCAATCCGGAAAAGCAGTTTCCCCCGATCCGGGTACTGGGAACAGTAGCATGGATTGCTGTTACCAATTTAATTGGAAGCATGGGCTGGGGCGATAAAGTAACGATCTTCTATATTTCTATGGCGGTAGCGATCGTACTAGGATTGTATGCATTTACATTGCCTAAAACACCACCTGTTACCACCGGAAAAGCAAGTTTTGGTCAGATTTTAGGAAAAGATGCATTTGGATTGTTTAAAAACACTTCCTTTACCATCTTCTTCTTTTCAAGCGTTGCCATCTGTATTCCACTCTCTTTCTATTATGCGTTTGGCAACCCATCTATCACCGATGCTTACAAGAACGCCTTCATCGCTGCAAACCCCGGTGCACTTTTACCGGATACATTCTACGTAGAAAAT
>DGDD01000246.1 GCA_002385265.1 Chitinophagaceae bacterium UBA3961 | reverse complement strand
TTAATAATGAAACAGCCGGGATACAAGAGGGAGGAGGGAGGATGGAAGATGAGAGAAAGAAGAGGGGCAGGAACAGGTGGAATACAGGAACGAGGATGAGAGGAGGCGAGGAAAGAGGAGATAAAGAGAAAGAAGAGGAGCAGGAACAGGGGGAATACAGGAACGAGGAAACGAGGAGACGAGGAAAGAGGAGATAGAGAGAAAGAAGAGGAGCAGGAACAGGGGGAATACAGGAACGAGGAAAGGAGGAGGCGAGGAAAGAGGAGATAAAGAGAAAGAAGAGGAGCAGGAACAGGGGGGATAGTGGAATGAGGAAAAGTGGAGACGTTGAAAGAAGAAAAATAGAGTAACTGCCTGCGCTGCGAAACCGCTGCGATCGCTGCGCCGCTGCGGTGAATGAGAAAAATCGAGAATCGGGATGATGGAAAAGATGATGAATGCAACACAAGCATTCTTCGCGACCACTCTGCGCACTCCGCGCACTTCGCGGTGAACCCAAATCTGTCTCCCAAAAAGTAATTCCGTTTTTTATAGTACTTTCGACAACACAATCAAGAACACACAATGAAGATTGCAATTATCAATGGACCGAATTTGAACTTACTGGGTAAGCGAGAACCCGGCATCTATGGCGCTGAAAGTTTTGAGTCTTTTTTCGAAACCTTAAAAGCCAAGTTTCCTGCTATTGATTTTCATTATTACCAAAGCAATGTAGAAGGCGAATTGATCAACGAATTGCAACGTGTGGGATTCAGCTATGATGGCATTATTATGAATCCGGGTGGATATACCCATACCAGCGTCGCAATTGGCGATTGCATCGCCGCCATTACCACTCCGGTAATAGAAGTACATATCAGTAATGTACATGCGCGTGAAGATTTTCGCAAGCTTTCTCATGTATCAGCCAAAGCAAAGGGTACCATTGCAGGTTTGGGATTGAAGGGGTATGAGTTGGCGGTGATAGCGTTGGATAATTAATAATTAACAATTAATAATTAATAATGAAACAGCCGGCAGTCTACCTGATTAAATATCGGAGGCTAATCTGTGGGAATCTGTAATAATTTGTGTATTCTGTGGTCAAAAAAAGCCTAAAGCCCAATGCCTAATACACAGAACTCAATAACTCAAAACTTGATCTAAAGGGTATCTGTGGTGAAAAATAGGGGGGAGGGTTTTACTTTGGAAGCAGACAAATATTACATGTACTTTTTTTAATAATATTCTTACAATAACGAGGCCCGTTGCGCAGCAACGGGCCTCAATTCTTAATTCTTGACTCTTAATTTACGCTCCGCCGGTTCCTCCATCTCTCACTTTGATCTTCTTCTTTCCTTCATTTTTCTTTTCAAATTCCAGCACTTCTTTAGGCTTTACCGTTTCTTTTTTAGCAGCAGGTGGTGCTGCCGGAGCTGTTTGTGGGGTTTCCAATTTACCAAATTCATACTTTTCAGATCTTATTAAGCCACCATCTGAATTGTAATAACGCCAAATTCCATGTTTCAAAGAAGCCCCTTCATTTTTCACCACTACTTTTCTGTAGGAATCTAATTTATCCAAGTCTTCCACCATAATGGTGTCGTACTGTTTTTCAGGGTTAATGGCTATCCAACTTTGTTCAAGGCGAAGATCACCCATTGAACTAAAGTAGCGGCATACACCGTCTTTCATACCCCAACGGTAATTTTCAATGCCCACCAAATCGCCCATTAAGCTGAATAATTTCCACTCGCCCTCTTTTTTATCGTTCTTGTAATATCCCTCTTCTTCGTAGCCCGGTTCGCCCCTTACGGTCTCGTATCGATGGATCCAAGGACCCTGTTTTCTGCCCTGCATATCCACTCTATTCATGGTATCGCCACTGCTGTTGATCGTGAAGTCTTTCCATTGGCCGAAACCGCTCACGGAAATCAAGAGAAGAAAAGAAAAAATCAAGCGCATGTTTTGTAAGTTTATACAGTTAAAAACGAAATACCTTCCGTTTTATGATACCAAAATTACTGCAAAAGCCCTGCCGCCTTTCCATTTTAACAGGAATTCTAGGTTTGGCTTGTTTTTTCCCGACGTTTGCTCAAATTAAGCCCACATTAGCCGCAGATCGCATGAAAGCGCCTGCCCAACGTACTTTGTTGGAACACAAGTCGATGTTGAAAGAATCGAATTTTAAAAACATTGGACCGTCTATCCAAGGCGGTCGGGTAGTAGATCTCGAAGTAAATGCCGATGATCCTACAGAGTTCTATGTAGCCTATGCTACCGGTGGCTTGTGGTACACCAAAAACAATGGTCAAAGTTTGGTGCCCATTTTCGATTCTGAAGCCATCATGACCATTGGCGATATAGCCGTAAACTGGAAAACCCATACCATTTGGGTAGGTACCGGCGAAGTAAACAGCAGCCGTTCTTCTTATGCGGGAACGGGTGTTTATAAGAGCTCTAATAATGGTAAGACTTGGGAATTCCTTGGTCTTCCCGAAACACATCATATTGGAAAAGTATTGCTGGATCCCAACGACAACAATACTGCATGGGTGGCTGCTCTTGGCCATCTCTATTCGCCAAACAAAGAACGCGGGGTTTACAAAACCACTGATGGTGGCAAAACCTGGAAGCAAACACTTTCAGTTGATGATAACACAGGTGCCATCGATATTGATCTCAACCCATCGAATCCCAAGGAATTGTATGCTGCTATGTGGTACCGTACTCGTAGTGCCTGGAATTTTGTGGGAAGCGGCAAAACAAGTGGAATTTACAAGAGTACCGATGGTGGTGATTCATGGCAGTTGGCAACGGGTGCCGGCTCCGGATTTCCGAGCGGGGATGGTTTAGGCCGAATAGGTCTTGCCGTTTATCCCAAGAATCCCAATATCGTATTTGCAGTGCTCGATAATCAAACTCCTAAGCCGGCAACTACCGGTGCTGTGGCAGATACCAATTTTAAGGTGAGTGACTTTAAAAGCATTACAAAAGAACAATTCGCAGCACTCGATAATAAAAAGCTGGAGAGTTTTTTAAGAAAGAATCGCATGCCTGCAAAGTATACCGCAGCTTCTGTGAAAGAGTTGGTGGCTACCGACAAAGTGGCTCCCAATAGTTTGTATGTTTACTTGGATGTAGACGATGGATTTACCAATACAGGCATTTATGGATGTCAGGTTTACAAAAGTGAAGATGCCGGAAAAACCTGGAAACTCACACACGAGAAAGAGATCGGTATTTTCAGTACGTATGGATATTATTTCGCCAAGATCTTTGTTTCTCCTTACAATGAAAACAAACTTTGGATTGTTGGTGTTCCCTTGCAACTTTCTATTGACGGTGGTAAAACGTTTAAAAGCATTGACAAAGGAAACGTTCACTCCGATCACCATGCTGTATGGGTGAACCCTAAAAGAGATTCGCATGTAATCAATGGGAACGACGGTGGAGCTAATATTACCTATGACGATGGTGATACTTGGTTCAAAATAAATACGCCTCCTGTTGGACAATTCTATTCTGTTATTACTGATGATGCCAAACCTTACAATGTATATGGTGGTTTGCAAGATAACAATGTTTGGTACGGCCCTTCTACACACAAAGAAGACATTGGTTGGATCGACAACGGTGAATACTCTTACAAAGCACTAGTTGGGGGTGATGGTATGCAAGTTCAAGTGGATACCAGAGATAACACCACCGTATATGCGGGAAGTCAATTTGGTAACTATGTTCGAATGAACCGTGTTACACGCAGTGACATGAAGCGCATTCGCCCATCCCATGAATTAGGTGAAGCGCCTCTTCGATTCAATTGGGAAACGCCCATTCTACTGAGCAAGCACAATCAAGATGTATTTTACTACGGTACCAACAAGTTTCACCGTTCATTGAACAAAGCCGAAACTTTAGAAACTCTAAGCGGCGATCTTACCAACGGCAAGAAAGAAGGCAATGTACCTTTCGGTTCTACCACAAGTATTGCAGAATCTCCTTTGAAATTCGGCTTGTTGTATGTAGGTACCGATGATGGTAATATTCATATCTCGAAAGATGGTGGTTATACTTGGAACAAAATCAGTTCTAATTTACCACAAGGTTTATGGGTAAGCCATGTTCAACCTTCGCAGTACAAAGAAGGACGTGTGTTTGTAACATTGAACGGATACCGAAACGACCATTTCTTGCCTTATTTATTTGTAAGCGATGACTACGGTACCACTTGGAAGCAAATAGGAAAAGACCTGCCATTTGAGCCTTTGAATGTAGTGAAAGAAGATCCTAAACAAGAGAAGATATTATACGTAGGAAGTGATGGAGGATTGTATGTAAGCATTGATGGCGGTGCTGGCTTTATGGCCTGGAATGCCGGATTGCCAAAATCCATTCCTGTTCATGATATTGCTATCCAGGTTCGTGAGAATGATATTGTATTAGGTACCCACGGTAGAAGTTTGTTTGTATCGAAATTGACCGCAGTTCAAGAACTGTTGACCAACGCTGAATTGCACCAAAAAAAGCAAGCAGAGGTTGATAAAATGATTTCGGTTGCCAGTGGTGGCGCTGCAAAAGATTTGTTTAGTAGAGAAGGGATTGAGGTAGAATGTCCAACCATTGAACCTCCAAAGAAGAAGAAAAAATAAAGGCCGAGCAGCCTTCAAAGTCCCAAATTCGTCTTATAATGAGCGAAATTTGGGACTTTTTTTATGAAAGGAATCGTCGGTTTGTTTGTGGGGATCTTTGTTTTTAGTTTGGCGCAGGCACAAACCAAGAAGATTTCCGACATTAAAAAAGAATTGGAAGCGTCTGTCAATCCGCCTCTTTATGTAAAATCGGTTTTGAAGAAACGCTTTGTTTTAGATACCGTTCCCATCATTCGAATCGGTCACTTTAATGGATTACCCGATAGCTTGGCGTATCATGGCCAAATTCGAAAAGTATACGGTCCCTATGACAATGGCAAGATTTTGGTGCAAGTATTAGCGAAATTGCCCAATCAGTTTACGCGCATCAGTCAAATTTTTCTTGACACCACCGTGTTGAGTTATGCCTCGGTTGATTCAATTGGGAAATTGTTATTTACAGAATTGAAGGCCGGAAAAATTACGTTTGAAGAAGCGGCCACCAAATGGAGTATGGGTGGTGAAAATGCCACAAAAGGCGATTTAGGATGGGTGGCGCAAGGAGCTTTGATTCCAAAAATTGAACAAGCCATTAAAGGCAGACGGGTAGGAGATGTAGTGGCGTTGTGGACGAAGGCCGGGTTTCATATTATCAAAATCACCGGTGCGCCCAAACAAGATCATGGCTATGCTTTGTTAATGAGAATTTTTCTAAAATAAATAATATGAATATGCGAAAAATAACAATGCTTTTATCAGTTGTTCTATTAGCTGCATGTAGCAAGCCGGGTGATACGGGAAACAGCTGCTATTCAACGGGCCCCGTAACAAATTTGCTCACTGGTGCCAGCGGAACGGTTCGCTATTCCAGTGGTATTGGCAAGTGGACGGTTCAAGCGGCGGTAGCAGGAACCATTGATTCAGTAAATGTTTATATTCTTTGCTCTGATCCTGCGGCAAGTTTTCAAGTAGACGGGAAATCGGTGAAGGTTTCAGGCTCGGTGAAACGAAGTACGTACAAGCCATCGGCAGCTTTGGCCGGGGTGGGGTATTTGAGTTTGGAGTGGACGAGCATAGAGTAGTTATTAATTAAGAATTAAGAATTAATAATTGAACAGCCGGAACTAATTAATAATTAAGAATAAATAATTAATAATTGAACAGCCGGCAGTCAGGTTGAATTAATGGGAGAAGTAAACTTGAAATCGAAAGTTGAAGACAAATTGTAATTGTAAAAATCTTTGCGATTTCTTCGCGGTCTTGGCGGTCTTTGTTGTGAAAAATGTAATCTTAAAATTTCATTCACCGCATCGGAGTTATATATTACCAAAGCCATCTTCTCGAATTAAACCAAGTAGGTAGCCCCTATTTAATTGTATATAAAAGAAGAAGCCATCCCCAGGGATGGCTTCTTCTTTTAAAAAGACTATCGGGATTAGAATCCTTTTTTCTTTTCTTCTGCTTTTTGCATTGGGTTGATACCAGTTGATTGACCGCGTACCGCGCCTTGCTTCATTTTGAAAGCAGCGAATTTGCTAGGAGCCTTAATATCACCCCAACTATTGTTGTTGGTATTGATATCTGCTGTTTCCTTCATTGGATCCAACTTAATGCTCACTACTTCTTTATCTTTCATAAAGGTTTTGGTAACCTTACCTTCATTCAATCTCCAAACCTGAGCAGGAATGCGATCAACTTCGGTTGTACCATCTTTGAAAGTGAATTCAACGATGATTGGCATTACCAATCCACCTTTATTGCTGAAAGTGATTTCATAAAAGTGCTTACCACCAAGTTTCGCTTTTGCCTCTGCATCCAAAGGTTCAGTATTGCTACCTGGAACAGCTACTTCGTACTTAGTAGTATCATAAGCTTCCAATCCTCTGTTGTAACGATAGTAGAAATCTTGCAATGCAATATCTACATCAGAAGCGAATTTGATGTTTTTATCTTCACGGTTACGGATCTTAGAAATATCATCAAAAGTGCTACCACCAGGCTTAGGCAAGCTTCTCATTTGCTTGCTTTCTCCCACTTGCTGAGGCTCTTTTGTAAGATCAGCAGTGAAATACTTTACTGTATCGATGGCCAAGTCACAAGCATCAGTTCCATAGAACCAACCTCTCCAGAACCAATCGAGGTCTTCGCCGCTTGCATCTTCCATAGTGCGGAACAAGTCGGCAGGTTCAGGATGTTTGAATGCCCATCTGCGTGCATATTCTTTGAACGCATAGTCGAACTGCTCACGACCCATGATGGTTTCGCGAAGAATGTTCAAACCGGTTGCAGGCTTTGTATAAGCGTTTGGACCAAAACCAACGATGTTTTCTGAATTCGACATAATGGGCTCCAATTGGTCTTTAGGAAGCTTCATATAGTCGGTGATAGTCCAAGCTGGTCCACCACGAGTAGGGAATTTGTTATCCCACAATTCTTCTGTAAGGTATTCAACGAAAGAGTTCAAGCCTTCGTCCATCCAGCTCCACTGACGCTCATCGCTGTTGATGATCATTGGGAAGAAGTTGTGACCCACTTCGTGAATAACAACACCCAACATTCCGTATTTCGTTGCTTCACTGTAAGAACCGTCTTTTTCTGTTCTACCGTAGTTAAAACAGATCATTGGGTATTCCATACCGTTGGCTGCTTCCACACTCTGAGCAACAGGGTATGGATAAGGAATGGTGAATTTTGAATAAGTTTTGATGGTATGTGCAACTGCTTTAGAAGAGAACTTACGGTACAAAGAATAGGCTTCTTTACCATAGTAGCTCATACACATAATTTTCTTTCCTTCAACCATTGCAGGGAAACCGTCCCATACAAATTTGCGGCTGCTGCCCCAAGCAAAGTCACGAACGTTATCGGCTTTGAAAACCCACGTTTTCTTAGCTTTTGATTTTTGACCTTCTGCTTTCTTTGCTTCATCCAAGGTAACGATCTCCATAGGCTCTTTTGCAGTTTGGGCTTTTTGCCAACGAGCAAATTGAGCAGGAGTCAATACTTGTTGATAGTTCTGACATTCTCCTGTAGCACCAATTACGTGGTCGGCAGGAACGGTCATTTGAACTTTGAAGTTTCCGAATGTAAGTGCAAATTCACCGCGACCAGTGAATTGGTGGTTTTGCCAACCCTGGAAATCGCTGTAAACGCACAAACGAGGATACCACTGAGTGATGGTAAACAAGTAGTTTCCATCTTCAGGGAAATATTCGTAACCACCACGACCACCTTGAGTCATGCGGTTTCCGATCTTGTAATTCCAGTCGATATTCAATACAAACTTTTGACCGGGCTTCAATGGTGTAGGTAATTCTACCCGCATCATTGTTTTGTTAACGGTGTATTTCAACGGCTTGTTCATTGCATCCGTAACCTTTGTAAGGTTTACACCGTAGCCATTATCAGACTTTGCTTCTTCGAAACGTTCCACCATTTGAGGAGTCATGTTTCTTGGCATCGACTGGCTGTTTTGATAGTTGGCGTTTTTAGTAGAACTGTGTTCGTTCTCGTCCACTTGTAACCACAAATAGTTCAGCACATCCGGAGAGTTGTTGAAATAAGTAATGGTTTCGCTTCCCTTCAACGTTAATTTTTCTTCGTCGAGTTCTGCTTTGATGTCGTAATCAGCCTTTTGCTGCCAGTACTTGGGACCGGGTGCACCGCTGGCCGTGCGGTATTCGTTGGGGGTAGGTAAAATACCGCCCAATTGTTCGAATTTGTTTCCATGGTTGGAACCCGGGTTGTTCTGGATGTTCTGCGCTCCAGCCCAAAGGGCATTCAACATTAGGAAACTTAAAAACACCTTTTTCATTGAATGATGATATTTATTAGGTTAAAAAGGAATACGTTCTAAAGCCATTTTCAGCGAGATTCCTAATACCGCTGAAGACAGGATCATGATCCAATCGCGGTGGGCTAATTTGATCTTCTTAACAAAGACCCAACTTACGCATAATAATGCAGCAACCACTACAATTTGACCAATTTCTAAACCGATATTGAAACCAATGAGGCCGGTGGCCAAACTTTGGTCTTTTGCTAGCATGAATCGAATGGTATTGGCAAACCCCATTCCGTGGATCAACCCAAAAACCAGCGCCAAAATGTAATTCCATTGAATTTTTGATTCCGGCGTTCGAGGCTTGATGATATTTGAAAGTGCAGTTAAAACAATGGTAACCGGAATGGCAAATTCAACCCAATGGTCTGGAAACCGAACAATGTCTAAAACGCTGAGAGCCAGTGTGAGTGAATGACCTATGGTAAAAGCAGTTACTAGTACCAATACTTTTTTCCAGTCGGCCCAAAGATATAAAGCAGCCAAAGCTGCGATAAATAGTTGGTGGTCGAGTGCATCAATGCTGATGATATGATGCCAACCTTCCAGCAAATAGAACCAAAAATCCTGCATAATCTATTTAACAAGCCTTTCAGAAAAAAATCCAGCGAATTCCTATAAAAGTCGTCAAAATAAACAAGAGATTTGTAACACAAAAATTTAGTTGTTCAATGGTTTTCACATTGTATAAAAGGTTAATGAGAGTTGGATTTCTCCTGTTTTTGGTAACTGCCGCCCTGAGCTTTGCCAAGGCTCCCCATCCGTTTTTTGTAAGTGTTACCGAAATGGAGCATAATGCCAAAGACAAAACCGTTGAAATAAGCTGTAAAGTATTCACCGACGATTTTGAAAAAGCCCTTACCAAAATGGCCAATCAAAAGGTGGATCTCTATCATCCTAAAGACAAAACTCAACTCGATAAATGGGTAACTCAATACATCCAAACTCACTTGAATATCATGCTAGATGGCAAGAAGAT
>DGDD01000264.1 GCA_002385265.1 Chitinophagaceae bacterium UBA3961 | reverse complement strand
CTTTTAGTTTGGGGTCTATGAGTTCTGCTCTGGTTTCTGCTTCGTTCATAAATTGTCTTTTAATATTGGCTCTGTGACGTTTATCTTACTAGTCAAATAGATTAACCCTAAATGACTAAACTCATGTTGATTTGACAGTGAATCAAGATAGTTCGCTAATGACTGCTCCTTTGTTCGCTCAAGTTTAGAAGAATATTGACTAATTATCTCTCCTTTATTGTTTCTTGTGATAAGAGGTTGTCTCAAATCTCTTTGTAGGTCATTGCTATAAAAATGTAGTAACATCGCGAGAATAAAAACCAGGTTCAACTCATCTAATTCACTTGTATGTTGGTTAAACAAATTATCGAATTCGTCTATAAGTTCATTAATGGAAAGACTTCGGTCATCAAGTTTCTTGTAAACACTACTTTTGAACATTTTAAAATATATTAGAACAAACAGCAATGTAGGAAAGCAGTATTGAGTCTTTGGAATAGTATTCAGTATTAATCGTGCAAATGCAAACGCTTTTTCTTGTTGCCTTAAAGTGACATTTTTTCTGTCGAACAAAATTTGAGCCATTCTTAGGAAAGTTGGTGCATCAGATGCAAAGACTCTTTGCCTAAGTCTTTCTTTCGAGTTAAAAAATGTTCCCAAATCGAAGTAATTAAATAGATAGTTTGAGAATTCTATATTGGAGGGTCTTGGTATAGAATATTCTAGGTCAATAAATCTCCTTAAATACTCGTCTGCATCAATTTGATCTGTTCCATAGAATCCTTTAACCGATGCTTTCAAATGCTCTTTGTCGATTGCTAAAATAAAAATGATCCCGGGAACTAAGAATATATGTTTTATCTGCTCTAAAAGTTCTACAGCGTAAGTTGGCCTGCAGCGATCCAATTCATCGATTATAAAGACCAAAGGTTTGCCGGTACTAACAGAGTTAGCAAAAGTTGTAAGCTCATTTCTAAATTCAATTATAGTTTGTTTCTTTTGAGTGTAAAGTTTTATCTCTTCTTCTAAAATTTCAAGAGAAGATTTAGCTGTTTCCTCAATTGAATCAATTATATTTTCATCTATATCTGCAACGTGCTTTTTTACGATTCCTTTTATTAGCTTGGGAGCTACATTTTTTACCAATAGCGCTCCTTTTTCAAGCAAAGATTTGAGGTTTTTTTTTGACTTGTTATCTGAGACTTCCTTCAGTTCCGAAATGAAAGCTACTAAAGGGTTTGTGTCAAAATCATTCTCCCATGCATTAAAGTAGAGTGTTTTAAATTTATTGTTGTTTAGCTCTTGCCGCCACATTTTAACGAAGGTGGTTTTGCCAGCCCCCCATTCGTTATTTATTGCCAAGACAAAGCCATCGGCATTATTATCAACGATATCTGTGAGATTTTGTGCATACTTTTTCCTTTCTAGTTTGCAATTCTGAAATGGGTTGTCTTTCGGGATCTCTATATCATAATGCTTTAATTTCATATTTTTTTTGATTTTATTTTACAGTTCTCCCGAAAAGGCTTTTTTTAGTATGCTTTTTTTTAGTTCATTGAGATTTTCTATTTTCTTCTGATATAACACTTCCAACTTTTGACTATCGTCCCTTAAGGCATCTAATTGACGGGTGATACTTATTTGTTCTTCTAACGAAGGATATGGCGCTGTGAGGTTTCTTAAATCTCCGATATTAATTTGCATTAATGCGGTGCCATAAGTTTTAGATCTAATTTGCTTTTGTACATAATTTGAAATAAGTAAATAGTATCCAAATTCTTGATTTAGTATATTCTTGTTAAATCGTATCGGAACAATACCTCTAGTGACATTAGATCCCTTAAGTTCGGTAGTAGCAATTGATACAACTCCAGTTGTGCCTCTAACACATAAAAGTAGCTCATCGCCGGCTAGCATGGTCCTTTTGTAGCCATCGGCTAATCTTGGATCTATTCTTTTCAATCCTTCAATTTTTATATATTTGCTGGTTAGGTCTGTCGGCCTTACAATAGGTATGCCACCTTCAAACTCTTCTCCTGGTTGAACGATGCCATATGAGAGCGTGCATCTTTCATCTACAAGTTCTTCGAGGCTTTTCTCTTTCCAATTAACTCCTGCTTTCTCAAACACACCTTCCAAAGAACTTTCAAAAAGCTCTCTCGCATTTTTAAGATTTTGTTCTGCATTGGCTTTTGCTTTGTCTATTGCGGCAAATGCTTCGTTTAAAATGGAAACAATGCGTTGTTGTTCGGGAAGAGGCATCCATAGAAAGGGTTCGTTTTTATAGTCCTTAAAATAGATGTGTGGAATCGCAGCTCCGGCAATATACTTTTTAAAGTCAACCGACATTAAGGCGTAGTGCAGGTAGTCTAAGTCAATATTTTCT
Source organism: Chitinophagaceae bacterium UBA3961 (assembly GCA_002385265.1). GTDB lineage: Bacteria > Bacteroidota > Bacteroidia > Chitinophagales > Chitinophagaceae > Endoryza > Endoryza foliicola. The sequence continues at coordinate 17,573 of DGDD01000264.1, read as the reverse complement.
TTTGGTAAAATGTACTGCAATGTACCAATTACAGAAGTGTAGGCTTCCATTTTTGTTACTCTGCCAACACCTGAGCCGTCTTTTACGATTGATAAATAAGGGTTGTCTTGGTGATAAAAACTTACTTTTTTAATCAAACCGCTTGCCCCAAAGATCGGATACTCACCTTCATCGCCTTCTAGTCTGTTCTGTGAAACGTTAGATGATTTACTTGTACATACATCACCTATTGTTTTTATTTCCAAACCTCGATATTTCCTGTCTGAACCCTGATTTTTGGGATTTTCTTGATTTCTTGATTTTGATTCTGTTTTGATCATCTTTGTCAATTAATGGATTCAGAATTTTCAAGTTTTTGGGCTTTTGTCTGAACCCTTATTCTGCCTGATTGTCTTTATGTCCTGATTTTTGGTTGCTACATTTTGTTGTTATGTACTCTTTTAAATTGAAGGCTTTTGGCTCCAAAGTTTAATAGAAGTCCAATTTCCAAGTTGTCGGCTTCCAAATAATTCATTGCTTGAGCTAAGTGGACGTCTTCTAAATTAATCATCGCTTTTATTTATACCATTATTTTGTCTTCAACAAAAAGTCATCACGCCTGGTTCCTACATTAATGCCTTTGTACTGTAGGGGCATTTCTTGCTCTCGAATAAAATTGATCTCCTGCAACTGTATCTCAATGGCCAATGCTCTTTGATATACTACTTCCTGAAATCCATTACCCAAGTGCTTGTGCACCTCCATAGCTGCCCCGATGTTCTTATGTGTTAGTTCATCCTCTTTCACGTTTTTGAAATAATTGATTCATTGGCTTCAAGAAGTGGCTTTAATCATGTAATCCCAGAATCCTACTAATCACGGTTCTGACATTCTCTGCTTCTTCATCTAATTGCCTCATCTCTTTCAAAATAACTTCCGGAGATCTTAGTGTGGTCTCGTCTTTTTTATTCGGATTCTTTGCGCTTAAATCAAATGTGCTTTGGTCAATGTCTTTTAAATTAACTGTCCATGAATTATCGCTTTCCACAAAAGTCTTTTGCAGCTTCACAAATTCTGCTAGATCAGTTTCATTGAGAGGGTTTGTTTTTCCCAAATTCCGGTCAAGATTTAGCTGATAAAACCAGACTTTTTTGGTTGGCTTGCCTTTTTCAAAAAACAGCACAACCGTTTTTACTCCAGCTCCGGTAAAAGTGCCACCGGGTAAATCCAAGACAGTATGCAAGTTGCAGGTTTCTAATAAGGTTTTTCGTATGGCAACAGTTGCATTGTCGGTATTGCTTAAAAAAGTATTCTTAATGACAATACCTGCCTTGCCGCCTGCCTTTAGTATTTTAATAAAATGTTGTAAAAAGAGAGAGGCTGTTTCGCCTGTTTTAATGGGGAAGTTTTGTTGGACTTCAGCACGTTCCTTCCCACCAAAAGGCGGATTGGCTAATACCACGTCGTAACGGTCTTTTTCCTGAATATCTGCAAGATTTTCAGCCAGTGTATTCGTGTGTATAATATTCGGGGCTTCAACTCCGTGTAATATCATGTTCATTACACCTAAGATATAGGCAAGAGATTTCTTTTCTTTCCCATAGAAGCTATGCTTTTGAAGAATTTCTGTTTCTTTTGAGGAAAGCGATTTACTTGATTTTAAGTAGTTGAACGCTTCACATAGGAATCCAGCGGAACCTGCCGCACCGTCGTAAATTTTGTCTCCTATTTTCGGAGCCACTACCTTAATAATGGTGGTAATAAGAGGTCTTGGGGTATAATATTCACCTCCATTTCTACCTGCATTCCCCATGTTTTTGATCTTGTCTTCATAGAGGTGGCTCATTTCATGCTTTTCGGCATGGGTTCGGAAACGAAGCTGGTCAATTAGGTTGATTACTTCTCGTAGGTTATAGCCGCTTTGGATTCGGTTTTTTAGCTCACTGAAAATTTCTCCTATTTTGTATTCGATGGTTGCAGCACTTTCGGCAGAATGCTTGAACTTTTTTAGGTAATTGAATAGCTTACCGTTTACGAAATCGGTGAGATCGTCACCCGTCATAGCCTTGTGGTGGTCCAATTTGCCGTCCTTTCCCTTGGGTGCGGCCCAAACTGACCACTGGAATTTCTTATCGATAATATTGGTGTAAGATTTTCCGGTAAGTTCGGCAGCTGTAGCACGATCTTTTTCAAAATCATCTAGATATTTTAGAAATAGAATCCAGGAGGTTTGCTCTACATAATCCAATTCACTGCCACAACCAGCGTCTTTGTGAAGTATATCATCAATATTCTTAAAAGTCTGTTCGAACATTTTAGGTACTTAGTTTTGATTAGGGTTCAAATTTACGGTAAAGGGAGAATAATAATACTGTGTGAACTTAGGGAAGCCCATAAATTCTAATGGTTTCAAAACAACACTAGTCTATTCTATTGTCTAATGTTTTTTAATCCTATTAGAGTATCACTAAAACTATTGGAAGAATTTTTAGTGATGAAAAGCTAGAGATAGAAATTGATCTAGGGATTCATTTTATGACTATTTGAATAGCTTGTCTTCGATTTGCTTCAAATTTTTGTTTAGAAAGAACATGTCAGGTTCACTTTTCACCGCCCTCACTCTAATCTCAAAATTTGGATCTTCCGTGTTTTGATTGTCAAAAAGAATCAAGCCAATTCCAAATTGTCTGCACAAGGTATCAAGCCTTGTGATATCTTCAATTTGGGAGTTCTTGGGAACAACTATATATGATTTATGTGAGAATATCCTATATGCACATGCTTGACCGAACGCTGTGATAAGACCGTTTGTGTCGATTTTTATTTCACCTACGATAATTTCAGTTGGAAACTGAATTATATCACTCCTCTTCGATTCTCTTACACCAATAACGTCAGGAGTACCCCATTTGTCTTTAAAGATATTTCCGCCAAGACCAATTGCGGTCGTGCACTCTTCAAGTTCAGTTACTAACCATTCTGCGAAAGGTTGATAGAAGTCCTCTTCCCTAATTGCTTTCTTTTTAGTATTGTTTTGTTTTGTTGTTGTTAAAACTTGGTCTGGTTGATTTATAATATTCTCCTTAAACTTCAAAAGTCTGAAAACACCTCTGTCTGGTTTATAGATTTCATTGGGATATGTGGCTTCTAAATCCCAGGTTGCACCACTTATCGTATTTGGATTAAATGAGCCATTTACTTTAATTATTTCTCTTTTTAAGTCAGAATACCTGATTCCTTCAGGTCTGTTTGCTAAAGTGACAAGTGCAATTTGCCGAATTTGTTCTGTTATTGATTTTGTCTTTGTCATTTTTAGTATCGTATAGTTTTAGCTTTAGTATCAAAATTTTTTTAAGAGGTCAAATTTTTTAGACTGGACTCTCGAATCTAACTTATCCAACTACTTTACGCTGTGCAAATTTTGTTGCTCTATATGCATTTGAAGTTTGAACTTACAAGGAGTATAATGAGGGACTAAATATAGTCTAAAGGTTTTTATGTGCTGTTACCTACATCGAAAAGTATCAAACTCAATATAAAGCTGCGTTGCAGTTGAACTATTTTTAGGATTATATCCAACCGTCATCCATTTATAATTTTTTAACACATACGCATTGCCACCATCCAATTGTACCCATTCGTCTATACCTTTTGCGCCATTTCTTAGGTCTTCATTTACGGTTAGGCCCATTGGTGCAGTATAGTTTCGGTTTTTAGTTAAACATGTGCATTCCATTTGATTTATGTCCTCAGACTTTAAGAGTTTAGACTTTGTCATGGTGGGTAGCATGTTGTATACTTCAGCAGGAGTCAATGAAGTTTTAAAAACTTCGCAACCTGATAATACTAAAACAGCCGAGACGGCAATGGATTTAATCGTGGCGTATCTCATATTTGGGAAACGGGGTTTAGTGTTATGATAGTCCGATATCCTAATATTTTGCAGAGTATTTCTAAATTTGTTGCTTGACCTGGGTATTGCAGTCCCACAATGTTCACCCACACTTCGTCCACCTCAGTCACATCCATTTCCCGTAACTGACTCATTTCCACACCAGTATTATCAAATTAGAATTGACCGGCATGTGTATGTCTATACCGGTCTCCAAACGAGAAGGACGTTCAATTTTTTGAGGACTCGGTTTAGTAGAATGAATATACAAAAAGATAAACATAACACCTAGGGGTATTTATACGGGTAGGAGAGGTGGTGTCATTTGCTACCAACAAAAAAAGCACAGACTACTCATCTGTGCTTTTTTCTTACTATATAATTCCGTTCAGCGCGAACTGAATAACTAAAAAACTCAATAACTCAACTACTCAGCCACGGTCTTCTTATTCGCTACGCGGTATAAAATGAAGCCCATCGCCGCAAAGAACAAGACGCCGAGGATGAAGTAACCCGATTCGCCCAAGGCGCCGGTGATGCCGTGTTCCAGGGTTACTTTGTTCAAGAAGCTTTCGCCCCACTTGCTGCCGCTTAAGAAGGCAATCAAGACGCCCGCTACAGCGCCGCCGGCAACAAGGCCCGTGGCAAACAAGCTGCCCTTGCTCAATTCTTCTTCCATCGCGGTTTCTTCTTTCTTCTTGCCCATGTCTACCAATCCTTTAATGGCACCACCCACAAATATCGGCAGGGTAGTGGCCAAGGGCAAATACACGCCCACGGCAAAACTCAAGGCCTTGATGCCGCAGAGCTCCATCACCACCGCAATGAATACTCCCACAAAAATGTATTGCCAATCCAAATCGCCGGTCAATATTCCTTTGATCAATACAGATAACAAAGTTGCTTGCGGACCCGGATATTTCTCCGTTCCAATCGCGTGCTTGATCCCCTCTTTCGCCATCTCACTGGTAGGGGTATCTAAGAATTTTACGGTTAAACCAATCACAATTGATGATACAATGGCGCCAATGAACAAAGCGATCTGCTGATTCCGCGGCGTGGCTCCTACAATATATCCACTTTTCAAATCCTGTGAAGTGGCTCCGGCATTCGCGGCAGCAATGCATATCATACCGCCCACTACCAATACCAAGGGCTCAAAAGCCTTGCCCGTCCAACCCACACTGAGGAAGATCAAACTGGTACCCATCACCGTGGCAATAGTCATCCCACTGATAGGGTTATTCGAAGAACCAATGAGTCCCACAATACGCGAACTTACGGTCACAAACAAGGCTCCAAACAATACCACCAATACACCAATCAATAATTTCTGCGCAAAGCCCGATCCGGGGATCTGAGGTAGAATACTGATCAATAGTATCAAGGCCAAGCTTCCGATTCCCACCCATTTCATACTCAAATCACGCTCCGTGCGCAATGAGGTATCGCCTTCTGCACCGCTGTTGTTCTTAATAGATTTAATACTAGAACCCACCGATTTTACAATGGTAGGTATGGTCTTGATCAAGGTAATGATACCACCCGCAGCTACGGCGCCTGCTCCAATCTGACGGATATAGGCATAGTAAATAGCAGTGGCATAATCGGCAAATTGATGTGTGGCCGGATTCCAATTGCCTTTACCACCTTCTGCTGCTAAACTGGATAGATAACCGAGTTTCACGAGCTGGGCCGCAATGGTATCGGCAGGCACCAATGTGGCGAGGAGCGGATTGAAGACCATCCAACTCAATACCCCACCGGCTACCAATACGCCCGCAATGCGCGGACCAATGATATAACCCACACCCAAATATTCAGGTGTGATTTCACCGGCTACTTTGGCGGAAGGAAAAAACTTGTTGACTTGCTTGGTAGTATAATAAGGTATCTCTGCAATTACGTGCAATACTTTTTGTAAGATGGCGTACACAATGCTCACGCCCAATCCGAGGAAGGCGGTGCGGGCAAAGTCGCCGCCTTTTTCACCAGCCTTGAGTACATCGCCGCAAGCGGTTCCCTCGGGGTAGGGAAGGGTTTCATGTTCGTTCACGATGAGGGCGCGTCGCAGGGGTACCATTAATAAGGTACCGAGCAAACCGCCGACGATTGCGAGGACCAAGATGGTGAGGTAATTGAAGTATTCCGCGCTGTCGGGACTGCTGAGGAACAGAAATCCCGGCAAGGTAAATGCAACCCCGGCGGCAATGCTTTCGCCGGCGCTACCGGTTGTTTGAATGATATTGTTTTCAAGGATGGTGGTTTTGAAGAAGCGTCGCCCAAGGGTGATGGCAATCACGGCAATGGGGATGGAGGCGCTTACGGTGAGTCCCGCTTTGAGGGCGAGGTAGACCGTGGCGGCCCCGAAGATGACACCGAAGAGGCATCCGAGGAGGATGGATTTTACGGTGAGTTCTTTTACGTTGGCTTCCGGGGGAATGTAGGGGGTGAATTTCTTGGGGGTCATGCAGTAAGTTTTGTGAGGATTAAGATACGTAATTTTTACCGCAGCGGCGCAGCGAACGCAGCGGCAACGCAGCGAATCCCTGTGCATCTAAGCATCCGTGGTTCTGGGTTTTAGGAATTAGGCATTGGGCCTTAGGCTTTAGGTATTAGGCTTTTCACTGCAGAGCCCGCAGAGAGCGCAGAGGAGTCGCAGAGAGAGGCTGAAATGAAAAAGCACAGATTAGAATTTCGAGATCTAATCTGTGCTAATTGTATTTAAAATCTGCGGTATCTGTGGTCAAATTCGGCAGCCTAAACAGCAAGTTCAAGCCTTCTCGGATACTACATTTTCATGATTGTTTGGAGACGTTTCGTAATCAGAAATAACAACAAACTCGCAATACCCGACATAATCACAAACAACAAGAAGAAGTCGTACAGGTTGGTCATTTGATAGCCTAAGAACTGTGTTACTTTTCCGTTTTCGGGGTAGAGGGCACTGAGTACTCCGGCTAATTTATTGGCAGCCGCGTTGGCTAAGAACCATACGGCCATTAATAAGGAGGCAAATTTTGCAGGGGCGAGTTTGTTTACCAAGCTTAAGCCGATGGGCGACAAACACAATTCACCCGAGGTATGCAAACCGTACATTCCAATCAACCAGATCATGCTCACGAGTTTTCCGGGTACAGCACTTTGCACGCCATAGGCGATCCATACATACCCCAAGGCCAGCAATGCCAAGCCTATCGCCATTTTGGTAGGAGAGGCGGGTTCGTTCTTTTTCAAAGCCAACCACAACCAAGCAAACAAAGGCGCTAGTCCTACTACATAAATGGAGTTCAATGATTGAAAGAAAGAAGTGGGAATGGTATAGGAGCCGAGTGTGCGATCGGTTTGACTATCGGCAAAGAAGGTCAACGATGCTCCCGCTTGTTCAAAGGCACTCCAGAAGAATACCACGAAGAATGATACCGTAAAAATTACGGCTACTTTTTTCTTCTCAATGCCGGTCAACGATTTATCGGAGAAGATGTATCCTCCAATCACCAATACGGCACCTATTAATAAATAAGATAAGAAGCTGAAAATAGTGGCGTCGATGTACAAGAGTCCGATCATCAAAGCAGCGAGTGCTGTTAAGCCAATCAAAATGAAGACAGGCTTGAGGGTTGCCTTGGGTGAATCGTCGGGTACATTACCCAATTGCTTTCCTTCTGGGTCTACCAAAAATTTGTCTTGATAGAGTTTTTGTACCAATACGCTCAGCAACATGGCAATGCCACCTGCGAGAAAGGCCCATTTGAAATCGGCAGGATTGCCCGTGTCTCCGAGGTAACCACATACGATGGGACCAATGGCGCCACCGGTATTGATACCCATATAGAAGATGGTATATGCAGGGTCAATTCTGCGGTCGCCTTTGGGATAAAGCTGACCCACCATGGCCGAGATATTCGGTTTGAAGAATCCGTTACCGGTGATCATGAAACCCAAGCCGGTATAGAATAAGAAATTAGCGAGGCCGGCATCGGTGGAATAAAGGGAGGCGCAGAAAAAGAGAATGAATTCTCCGATGGCCATAATAATACCACCTGTGATGATGGATCTTTTATTACCCCAGAAACGGTCGGCCACAAAACCACCGATGAGGGGAGTCAAGTAAATTAAACCGGTATAACTTCCATAAAGGTTCGAGGCGAAGGCTTTGTCAACCAAGAGCGCTTTGGTCATGAACAGCACCAACACGGCGCGCATGCCATAATAGTTGAAGCGTTCCCACATTTCAGTAGCAAATAGTACGGCCAGTCCTTTCGGATGTCCTTTCTCAGGAAATTGACTCATAATCGTAGTTTTAAAACAAGCTATTTTATCTTAATATAAATGTTGCTTTTTTTTCACCGCGGCGTCCTTCGACTCAACCTTCGGTTGGCTCAGGAACCAGCGCAGCGATCGCAGCGTCAACGCAGCGAATCCCCGTGCCTTCGTGCCCCCGTGGTTCAATCCCTCCAAAATAGTGATTAAATTCAAATTATACTGCTTAAAATTCCGAAATTCGCGACCAGTATTGGTACGATTCTTTATTGAAGCAACACAACATGAAAATTTTATTGTTAGGATCGGGTGGCCGCGAACATGCACTGGCTTGGAAAATCAACCAAAGCGTGTGGACCAACCCCTTGTACATCGCACCGGGCAATGCCGGAACCGGACTCTGTGGAATCAATGTTCCCATTCAGGTGAACGATTTCGAAGGTATTTCCGCTTTCTGTAAAAAGGAGAAAATTGAAATGGTGATCGTGGGTCCCGAAGAACCCCTCGTGAACGGTCTCTACGATTTCTTCAAAGCAGATCCCGAGCTCGCTGATATCTATTTTATTGGTCCATCGAAAGAAGGCGCCCAACTCGAAGGCTCAAAAGCCTATGCCAAGGCCTTTATGGACCGTCATAATATCCCAACCGCCAAATACCGCGAATTCAATGCCTCTAATTTTGAAGAGGGCGTGAAATACGTGGCCGAACATCCACTCCCCATCGTGTTGAAAGCCGATGGACTTGCAGCCGGTAAGGGCGTGCTGATCTGTCATTCGAATGTAGAAGCTGTTTCCGAATTCGAATTGATGATTCAACAATCAAAGTTCGGCGAAGCCAGCAAAACCGTGGTGGTAGAGGAATTCCTCGATGGTATTGAATTGAGCGTATTCGCGCTTACCGATGGAAAAGACTATGTAATTCTCCCCGAAGCCAAAGACTACAAGCGCATTGGCGAAGGCGATACCGGCCTCAACACCGGTGGTATGGGTGCGGTGAGTCCTGTGCCTTTCGCTACACCCGGCTTTATGTTTAAGGTAGAAGAAAAGATCATCAAGCCTACCATCAATGGATTGAAACAAGAAAACATCGATTATAAAGGCTTTGTGTTTTTCGGTTTGATCAAAGTGGGCAATGAGCCTTATGTGATCGAATACAATTGCCGCATGGGCGATCCGGAGACCGAAGTAGTGATCCCCAGACTCGAAAACGACCTCGTGGGACTTTTTGTAGCCACCGCCAAACAAGAATTGGGTGAAATGAAGATCAATATCGATCGTCGCCCGGCAGCTACCGTAATGGCGGTGAGCGGCGGCTACCCCGGCAATTACGAAAAAGGCTTCGAAATCCAAGGTTTGAAACGCGCGGTTCCGGAAGGCAGTATGGTGTTCCACGCCGGTACTACCAATCAGGGCGATGCCGTAGTCACCAATGGAGGCCGCGTACTCTGTGTTACTTCTTATGGTGCATCTGTGCACGATGCGGCGCAGAAATCATTGGAGTTCATGGATCGTATTTTCTTCGAAGGCATGTATTATCGTTCCGATATCGCCTACGAATTTGCTCCGAAGTTTTAATTCTCTTCATACAGAGCGATCGCAACGGTCGCTCTTTTTTTATTTCATTAAGCTTGCTTTCCTATGTCATCTGTTTATTATCACGACTACCTGCAACTCAATAAAATTATTGAGGCACAATCTTTAGAAAGTGTTAAACATCAAAAACCTGCACACGATGAAATGTTGTTCATCGTCATTCATCAGGCCTACGAATTGTGGTTCAAACAAATTTTGCACGAAGTAGATTCGGTGATCGAATTCTTTCAGAAGCCCAGTTTGAAAGACGATTCTCCCGATCAACAAATCATCATTCATCGGTTGAACAGAACCGTTACTATTTTGCGTTTGTTGGTACAGCAAATGGACGTGATGGAAACCATGACGCCGATGGATTTTTTGGAATTCAGAGACATGCTTCGTCCGGCTTCCGGATTTCAGAGCTGGCAGTTCAAAGTGCTGGAAGCTAGACTGGGATTGCCTTTTGAAGCAAGAGTGGGACAAGAGTATTACTTGAGTCAGTTGCGTCCCGAGCATGTGAACTTGATCAAAGAAGCAGAATCGAAAGTGTCGATGTTAAACTTGATTAACAAATGGCTGGAACGCATGCCTTTTTTCCACGATAGTGAAATTTGGCAAGGTTTTTCCACAGGAAAGACGGTTTTGCCTTTGAACGAACAAGACTATAGTGCCGCCGAACGCTTGTTTTGGAACGAGTATTTTATACGGTATGCATCGGGGTTAGCAGGAGCTGAAGAAGCACACCGTGAATTCTTTGAAACAGAATTTTTCAAGGGAAGAGCGAATGCGGGATTGAGTGCAAAAGCCGCTCGTTCGGCATTGTTCATCATGTTATACCGAGGTTATCCAATGTTGCAATTGCCTTTTCAATTATTGCAAACATTATTAGATATCGACGAGCAACTAAGTACGTGGAGGTATCGTCATATGAACATGGTGCATCGTACCATCGGTTCTCGCATAGGCACGGGCGGTAGTTCGGGGAAAGACTATTTAAAGTCGGCTTTAGACCAGCATTATATCTTCAAGGATATTGCTCGTTTAACCAGCTTTTTGATGGAAAGAAGCAGGCTTCCCGAGCTTCCAAAAGCGGTAGAAGAGCGCTTGGGTTTTCGAGCCTGAGAAAATAGGGCTGAAAAATTCCCCAAAGGCAAAAAACAATAAGCGGGGGGAGGGTGCGTTATCCGACGGGGAAAGTGGAAAAAAACATTGACTGGCAATGATTTGGCTTTGTTTATTCGGATATTTTCCTCCAATTTTGCAACACCGGATTTCGGTCCGGCATCATACTAAAAACTGATATCGAAAAACATGGGACTTTTTAACTTTTTTACCCAGGAAATCGCGATAGACTTGGGTACTGCCAATACCCTCATCATACATAACGAAGAAGTAGTGGTGAATGAGCCCAGTATTGTGGCCCTTGATCGTAACAATCCAAAGAATGTATTGGCGGTGGGTAAGAAGGCATTGATGATGCACGAAAAGACCCATGAGAGCATTCGCACGGTGCGTCCGCTGAAAGACGGTGTAATTGCCGACTTCAACGCCGCTGAGCTGATGATCCGCGAGTTGATCAAACTCGTTTACCCCAAAAAGCCCCTGTTCCCCCCAAGTTGGAGAATGATGATTTGCATCCCCTCGTCTATCACCGAGGTGGAAAAGCGTGCTGTTCGCGACAGTGCCGAGCAAGCTGGAGCCAAAGAAGTGTATTTGATTCATGAACCAATGGCCGCTGCCCTCGGTATCGGTATCGACGTAGAAGAGCCGGTTGGTAACATGATCATCGATATTGGCGGTGGTACCACCGGTATTACCGTAATTGCCCTTGCGGGTATTGTGTGCGACCAAAGTATCCGTATCGCCGGTGATGAATTCACGGCCGATATCATGGAAGCCCTTCGTCGTTACCACAGTTTGTTGATCGGTGAACGTACTGCCGAACAAATCAAGATCAATATTGGCGCAGCAATGAAAGACTTGGAAACACCTCCGGACGATATTCCGGTAAATGGTCGTGACCTTGTAACCGGTATCCCCAAACAAATCATGGTGAGCTACCAAGAAATTGCTGAAGCCCTCGATAAAAGCATCTTCAAAATTGAAGAAGCCATCCTCAAAGCATTGGAGCAAACGCCTCCTGAGTTGGCAGCCGATATCTACCGCAGAGGTTTGTACCTCACCGGTGGTGGTGCCTTGTTGAGAGGACTGGACAAACGTTTAAGCCAAAAGATCAAATTACCCGTTCACGTAGCCGACGATCCTTTAAAGAGCGTAGTACGTGGCACAGGTATTGCTTTGAAGAATTATGATCGCTTCCCCTTCGTGATGCGTTAATAGAAGAGCGTTGTGGGCTTGCCATTGTGAAGGTTTTTGTAGACTCATTCAATTCATTCTACCTCTGTGCTGCTAGTTTCAGAGGACAGCTATGCGTAATATCTTTCTTTTCATACGGCGGTATTTTAACTTCCTATTTTTTCTCTTGGTCCAGGGAATAGCGCTGTATTCTTTATTCACTTATAACAAGTTTCAGGAAGCCGCCTTTATGGGCGTGGCTACCGAAACCACCGGTTGGTTCTATAAGAAATACGACGGCGTAGAGTCTTATTTCAATCTCAAAGAATCCAATGCCGAGCTGGCCAAACAAAACGAAATTTTACTTAATCAACAAGGTTCCAATTTCTACAAGGCAGACAGCAGTAGCAAAAAGGTGATCGATACCGTTTCCAAAGATTCTACCGGAACCCAAACTCGTGAATACCTCTGGAGAGAAGCCAAAGTGGTAGGAAATACCGTTGGGCTTCAAAACAACTATATCACCATTCAACGCGGCGAAAAGCAAGGTGTGAAAAAGGATATGGGTGTGGTGAGTCCAAGTGGAGTAGTAGGAGTGGTGATCAGCGCCAGCGACAACTATGCCGTGGTGATGAGTTTGTTGCACCGTCAATCGCGCGTGAGTGCGAAGATCAAGAAGTCGGGTGATTTGGGCATTGTGCAATGGGATGGGGAGAATCCGATGTACGTGAACATGATCAACGTTCCCAAGAGTGTGAAATTGGTAAAGGGCGATACCATTGTAACCAGTCAATATTCTTATTTGTTCCCTGCCAATTTGATGATTGGAACAGTGGATCAAATTGTGGAAGACAATTCAAGTAATTTCTATGTGATGAAAGTGAAGCCGGCAGCCGATTTCTTTAAGTTGGAGTATGTGTCGGTAGTGGAGAATTTACAAAAAGAAGAACGTAAAAAGCTGGAAGAAGCAGCGAAGAAAATACAGCAATGAGTGATTTAGTTAAAAATACGGTCCGATTCCTCCTGTTCATCCTCGTACAGGTATTGGTTTTGGTGAAGGTGAAACCCTTGCATCAATTCGTGGTGCCGTATTTGTACTTCTTGTATATTTTGTGGTTGCCTTTCAATACACCCCGATTGGCACTAACTTTTATCGGCTTCTTATTCGGTTTCAGTTTAGACTATTTCGTTAAAACGCCCGGACTGCATGCCGCAGCCTGTGCCTTGATCGCCTATGTTCGTCCCTTCTTGGTAAGCATTTTGATTTCTCAAGAAGGCGCCGATCAAAACTATAAATCCCCTTCTGTTACCAGCATGGGCTGGGCCCCTTATGCAACCTATGTAGTGGTCCTGACCCTCTTACACAATACCTATTTGGTATTTCTGGAATGGATGGAAATGGGATCTTTCTTGTTTTTCCTCGGAAAAGTATTGGGCACCACCGGCGTGAGTTTGTTATTGATTTTATTGACGGAGTTGTTGTTTTATAGGAAGCAGAGTTTTAAGACGAATACTGCATAAGGAGCGAGGATAAGAGGAAAAGAGGAAATACAGAGAAAGAACAGGGGGAGTACAGGAAGGAGGAGACGAGGAATCGAGGAACGAGGAAATTCGGAGCGAATGCCAACGCTGCGTTATCGCTGCGACCGCTGCGCCGCTGCGGTGAAAAAGAAGATTTATCGGAGAGGTTGGAAAATAGAAACTCTTTGCGACAACTTAGCGCTCTTGGCGCTCTCTGCGGTGAACAATAAAGCTCTATTAGTAATATATACTTTCAAATTTAGGAGAGGTTCTTTTTTATGGCCTTATTCAATCAATCCAGAAGCTTTGTGATCCGACTCATATTCGGTGTGGTCTTTCTTGTGATCATACTGCAACTCATGAATCTCCAGATCTTCTCAGGCCGCTACCGCCAACTCGCCATGAACAACGCGGTCTTCCCTAAAGTAAAATACCCCGACCGTGGAATCATCTTCGATCGCAAAGGAAAACCCCTTCTCAATAATACCATCATGTACGACCTGGTGGTGACCCCCAACGAAGCGAAGAAAATCGACACCCTTGGTCTCTGCGACCTACTCGGCATCGATACCGCTGAATACCGCAAACGCATTCTCGAAGCCAAATTCAAAAACGGTCCATTCCGTCCTTCTATATTCGAAGATCTCTTGCCTCCCGATCTTCATGCCCGCCTCGATGAAAACATTTGGAAATACCCCGGCTTCGCGCTGGTGGAACGTCCGGTTCGTGTGTACCCTTCCAATGTTGGAGCGCACTTTCTCGGATACATCGGAGAAGCCGATTCAGGTGTGATCAAACGCTCAAAAGGATTTTATCGCTTAGGCGACTACGTTGGTTTGAGTGGATTGGAATCTTCTTACGAATCGGTGCTCATGGGTCAACGCGGGGTGCAATACATGATCAAAGACAACAAGAACCGTTTGGTGGGTTCTTATGAGAAAGGCATGTACGATACAGCCGCACGCGCCGGAAGAAACCTTAAGACCTATGTGGATCTAGAAGTACAACAACTCGCTGAAAAATTACTCGCTAATAAAGTGGGAGCCGTAGTGGCCATCGAACCGAAAACAGGGGGAATTATCGCGATGACCTCCGGTCCCAATTACAACCCCAACGACTTAACCGGTCCCAATAAGAAAAAGAATTTCGGAAGAATGATGTTGGACGTTTCCGGTCCCTTGTTGAACCGTGCGATCAAAGGAAACTACGAGCCCGGTTCTACTTTCAAACCATTGGGAGCACTCGTTGCTTTGAATGAAGGCATCATTACTCCGAGCTATGGATATCCTTGCGCGGGTCGCTATTTAGCTTGCGGACATGGAAAGCCTGCTTGCGTGCACAAGAATCCCGGTCACGCCGATAACCTTCGTTTGTCGATCGCCAATTCCTGCAACTCTTATTACTCGCAAGTATTTCGCATGACCATCGACAATTCAAAATTCGGTGGAACGAAGAAAGGATACATGCACTGGCGCGATTATTTGAATGCGTTTGGATTGGGTACAAAAACAGGAGTGGACATTCCGAGTGAAGACAGAGGGTTTATTCCAGATACGGCTACTTATAATAAGGTATACCGTGGCGCTTGGAGTTCCTGTACCAACTTGACCCTTGGTATTGGTCAAGACATGATGCAAGCCACTCCGCTTCAACTCGCCAATGCCATGTGTATTGTTGCGAATAGAGGGTATTATTATTTGCCGCATTTTGTAGACAGTATTGACGGTGAAACTTCCAGCGATACTTTGTTGAATCGATTCAGAGTAAAACATTCTCCATTGACCAATATCACCAATGATGCGTATGATGCAGTAATCATGGGGATGCAAGATGTGGTGAATCACCTTGGTCCTGCCGCGAATATTCCCGGGATCACGATCGCTGCAAAAACCGGTACGGCGGAGAAATATAGAATTATTGATGGACAGAAAGTGAAGTTGAAAGACAACTCTTTGTTTGTATGTTTTGCGCCTGCTGATAATCCAAAGATTGCTGTAGCTGTAATTGTAGAGAACTCGGGCTTCGGTGCTACTTGGGCCGCGCCTATTGCATCGATGTTGGTTGAAAAATATTTAAACGATACATTGAGAGCAGAACGTTTGCCGGAAGTTGAAAGAATCGCTTCTGCGAATTTGATACCCGGTTATTTTAGACGCTTGCAATTCATTGAAGACTCTGTGCGTGCGAAGTATTGGTATGATAAAGTGAAAGACAGTACTTATATTAAGAAGTATTTGCGCAAAGGAGCTTCACCAGAACCTCCCACGCCTCCCAAACAGAAAGTAGATACTCGTGTGGGAGATTTGTTCATTGATCCTAAGCACAGCATTCGTTTACGCAAACCCTATTTAGTATGAGCCAACGGAATCCTGAAATATCGAAAGGAGTGGATTGGGTAGTGATTTGGCTCTACCTCTTATTGGTATCCATTGGTATCTTGAGCATTTTCATGGCTACCTACCGAGAGAACGATCCTATCTTAAGAAGCTTTCTCACTTTCAAAACAGATTACAGCAAGCAGTTGTACTTCTTCGGATTTTCATTGATCCTAGGATTGTTCATTTTGCTCACCGATAGTAAATTCTTTACCGCAACCGCAAACATCAGTTATGCATTCGGTATCGTACTCTTGCTCTTGGTATTCCCTTTTCACACAGAAGTAAAAGGAACAAATTCGATTATACGTTTGGGTGGTATTCAAATCCAGCCGGCTGATATCTGTAAACTGTTTGTAAACCTTGCGCTGGCAAAATACCTTTCACGAATTGAAACCAATTTCAATCAACCGCGCGCGCAGCTCATAGCAGCGGGTATTACCTTATTGCCTGCGGTGATCAGTATTGCGCAAAGTGAAACCGGCTTGGCACTGGTGTACTTCTCATTCTTTTTGGTGATGTTTAGAGAAGGCTTGCCGGCATACTACTTGATTATTGGATTCAGTTTGGCGGTGTTGGTTGTGGCTACATTATTAGTCGATAAAAACTTGTTGGCAATCATATTAACAGTTATTGCTGCTTTGTCGATCTATGCCTTGCGCAGACAGTTCAAGCGTTCTCGTGGATTGCTAACGAGAATCATTTTAATTTGGGCGATATGCGTGGGGGTCCAGCGTTTTGCAGTACCCATCATTTTTACGAAGATCCTACAACCCCACCAAGTGAGTCGTATTTTCGATTTGTTGGGGGTGGATAATCCTTATTCAGAAGCAGCGGCACCAATAGATACGAGTGAAGCAGCGGCTCCCATTGATATTCCGGCGGGATCAGACACGTTACAACAAAGAATCGTGGGAACAACTGAAACTACAGAAGCAAAGCCTAAGAAAAAGAAGGAAGACAACTACAACGTAAAACAAAGTAAGATTGCGATTGGAAGTGGCGGTTTTGCAGGAGTAGGATTCTTAAAAGGAACGCAAACCCGTTTCGATTTTGTTCCGGAGCAAAGAACTGATTTTATCTTTTGTACCATAGGAGAAGGCTTTGGTTTTGTCGGAAGTTTTCTTTTCCTTTCTATCTATTTCTTTTTATTGATGCGCATTGTAAACATCGCCGAGCGTCAACGAAGCGTGTTCAGTCGTGCCTATGCCTACGGTGTTGCATCCGTATTGTTCTTCCACATTGCCATCAACGTGTGCATGACAATTGGTCTCGCACCGGTAATTGGTATTCCGTTACCCTTCATTAGCTACGGAGGTACTTCCTTGATCACCTTTACGATTATGTTGTTTATTATGATAAGGTTGGATGCGGATCGGCAGATGGTGTTGAGGTAATTAATAATTAATAAGTAATAATTAATAATGAAACAGCCGGCGCGATAATTGGTGAATGTGAGAGTTTGCAAATGTGGGAATGAAAGACATAGAAAGAACAGGAGCAGGAACAGGGGGAGACAGGAACGAGAGAATAAAGAGAAAGAGCAGGGGGAGGAACAAGGGGGAAGCGCTGCGAAACCGCTGCGATCGCTGCGCCGCTGCGGTGAAAAATTAATAATTAATAAGTAATAATTAATAATGGAACAGCCGGAATACAGGAGGGAAGAGGGAGGAT
>DGDD01000082.1:13907-14792 GCA_002385265.1 Chitinophagaceae bacterium UBA3961 | reverse complement strand
TCTTCCACCTCAACAAAATCATTGGCATTATAAGTAAGATACAGCGGTTGTTTTCCGCTGCGCACCAATACTTCATTGGAAGTTTGAAACAAGTCGCGAGCAAACACCAATTTTGAGATCACTGCATTCGAAAATCCTGCAATGGCAATATAGTAGCAGCAAAGCGCATAGCTAAGGAAATACCACCATGCTTCCGTATAGAAAAAGTCGAAGATCGATCCCATCACCGCAAAAACAAATCTGATGATGATAATGGCGAGAAAAGTAAAAAGGAAATTGCGTACCCATTTGAAACTCAATTCATCGGCATTGCTTAAGTAGAGAATGACCAAACTGCGGTAGCGATTGTAATAACGAATTGACAAAATGAAGTAAAAAACCATGATGGCGAACCCGGAATACTGGTACCAAGTGTCGAAATCACGATCCCTCCCATCGGCCAAAAAGTAATAATCACCTACTATTAATTTATCTGTCACTACAATTACAAGCGAATAGAGTAGATAAGCCGCAGCAGGAACAAAATGCAGCCAATCGCGCTGTTTAAACTTAAATCCGGGGTTCAATAAAGACTGAACATAGAAATAAATAATGGGACCATAAAGATAGAGGTGCTGGAAAGGCACATAAAAAATAACATCTCGATAAGGCTGCTCATCGTACCAACCGGCGAAGCCCAACATCCAGGGAGAAATATACCATGCCGAAAGAAACAAAAATGATCCCAACCAAAAATGTGAAGACCTCTTTTCGCGGTACGACTTTACAAAACAGAGCACGCTGTACACCAATGTGTGAAAAAAGAAAATCAATAACAGCGAACTGTATATGTTGAAACTGAACAGCATGGAAAGTGAAGATAAGGAAATACAGAGAAAGAAGAGG
>DGDD01000082.1:0-13577 GCA_002385265.1 Chitinophagaceae bacterium UBA3961 | reverse complement strand
AAATACAGAGAAAGAAGAGGGGGGAATACAGGAAACGAGGATGAGAGGAGACGAGGATAGAGGAAATACAGAGGGTCTGCTAGCGCTGCGTAAAAAGTTATTTGAATAATTTGACCACAGATAAACGAATTAGAACAGATTAGCACAGATTAGAGTTCGAGTATTCGATCATACTGATCAAATTTCAGCCCCTAATCTGTGTAAATCCGTTGTTTCGAATCTGGTGAATCTGTGGTTAAAAAATACGATTTCGAAGCAGCAATCTACAATTTCATCAGCGCCTTCAACTTCTTCCACAAAGCCTCATCAAATCCCGATACCGCAAAATTCGGATTCTGGGGATCGGACGCATCACCCATTCTTATTACTACAATATTTTGAGTAGGCAATACATATATCCGTTGATCACTGGCACCCATTGCCGCATACATATTTGAAGGTGCACTTGGAACCAAGGGACCGGTGTAAACCGTTTGTCCACCGGGGACCATATAAGTAGACTTCCCATTCAACCACCACAAATATCCATACGATGGGTTGATACTTTGAGAAGTAGAAGTGGCTTCATTGAAAAAAGTCTCGTTCAATACTTGTGAATTGTTCCATTTACCTTTATTCAATGCCAAGAGTCCAAATCGCGCCATGCTTCTAGTGTTGCTATGATAAATTTTAAAAATCAATCCGTAGTTCCAAAAGCCATCCATTCCTAATGGCGACTTAATTTTTGCATTGAAATAATTTTCAAAACTCTGGCCACTGGCACCGGCTACTACATCCATTAATTTCTGGAACACATTGTTATAACTCCAACGAGTACCCGCGTCGGCCATATAGGTCAAATTCGATTTAATTACAAAATCACTGGAATCGCTCAACCCAGAGGTCATCGACAACAAGTGCTTCACCGTGATCAAATTTTCCTTTGCAAGAGGTGCACTTGTCCATCCCGTTCCCAAATATTGCGAAGCTTTATTATTGATACTCAACAAGCCTTCTTGCTGCGCAATCCCAATACTTGAGGATACCAGCGTTTTACCCGCACTGTTCCAGGGCCAGGTAGAATCTTTGCCATGGCCATTGTAATATTCTTCCAGTACAATGCGCCCGTTTACCAAAATCATGAAGGATTTGGTATTCTTCTGAATTAAAAAGCTCCTGAGCGAAGCCAAGCTATCGGTTGTCCAATTAAGGGTTGAGATGTCTTTACGAGCCCAAGCTGTATCTGAATTCGACGGAAAATACATGGTTTCCGGCGTGCTTGGATTAGGAGAAGGCTCTGTTGACTTTTGACAGGCAAAAAAGGGCACAAAAAGTACAAGGATTAATAGTTTTCTAGTCATAAGTAGTGGATGTTAGGAACTGTATGACTAACGAAAAAGGATAAGGTTTATTGAGGTAACTGGTGATTTATCATATTCAATATAATTCTATATGTATTATTCAGAAGATATTAGCACACTCATCATCAGAATTTCAATGCATAACCCACCCTTACTACTTGAGTTTCATAATAATCGGCGCTTGTATAATTAAAGCCTCCACCGGTGATGTGTTTCCGGATAATCATTGTATTGAAAAGATCGGTGGCATTAATGAAAAATTCGGCCTTACCCTTTTGGATACTTCGCTTGAGTCCTGCATCTACTCCAAACCGCTGCTCTATTCTACCCTGAGGGATAAGATCGGGAGCCAAATAAGTAGCCGCAACCTGTACATCGGTTTTATCGGCTATCTTCATTTGAAGGTTCAGCTTTATGGAACCCGAATAAATCTCTTGCTTTTCAGATGTGTAAGTGATAGGTGATGGGTAGAGGTTTACAGCAGAAAAAGCGTTGATCTGATTATGGTACCCGTTTACATTTAAGGTATAATTCAGCCAAGTATCTAACTTACCGGAGTACACCAATTCAATTCCGGTATTGAAACTCCTTCCGGCATTTTGCATTCCATTATAAATGATGGTACTTCCGGGAACAATGGTACCTATTCGTGTAATGGTTCCTGTTGCAAAGCGATGATAAAGGGCTGCGTAAAAATATCCCTGATCTCTGTTGGCGCGAAAAGCCAATTCTACACTATTAGTGTACTGTGGTTTCAAAGCAGGATTGCCCACTTTAATGATCTCCGCATCATCAAACTTAGGGAAAACGCGAATATCTAGCTCCGCAGGGCGATCTACCCGCCTATTGAAAAACAAACTCAACTTTCGCTTCGCGTCAAACTTGTAAGCCAGGCGCATGCTGGGAAATGGTTGCGTGTATTGATATCCATCGCTTTTGTAAGTGTTGTGATTGGGGTCTACCAAGTAGCGCACACGTACATACTCCATTCTCAGTCCGGCTTCTGCTTCCCACTTTGCTGTTTCGTAACTGTAGTTACTATAAATGGCCGGTATATCTTCTTTATAAGTAGCCCAACCGCCTGCGTTCACATCAAGGGGAGAATTGATGCCGGGCTTGAATTTCATGTTTGTTGGAATGTTTCGCCAGCGGTACTTAACCCCTGTTTCTAATTTTCCATACCGCAAGGGACGAATGTAGTCGAAGGTAAAATCAGTTACGTGCTCATCGGAAAGTAACTTGAAACTATCCAGCCCGGTATAAGTAGGCATGGAGTTCGTAAAAAAATATTTTTCATCTTCGCGATGAAAGGTATAGTTCAGTCCAACATTAATTACTTCGCCGGGGCGATCAAACTTGTGCTGGTAGGTGTTCATGGCGGTAACGGTTGTTTTCACTTCATCTTCAAGAAATTGCCAGAGTCGAGTTCTATTATTTAAGTTTGATTTGAAGAACGGCTCGTCGCCATTGTCTAATATTTTTTCTCTGCTGTATAAAACGGAGGAACTAAAAAGGTTGTTGGAGGAGATGTTCCAATCAAAACCGGTTCTTCCGGTAACTACGGTAGTTTTTCGATTTCTCTTAGTTTGCTGATAGATAGTATCTCCGTTATCATAGTATCGATCTACAAACTCGTTTTTATTGAGAGTGGGGTTGTAATAATAATCGCCTTGTAAAAACCAATTGATCTTGTTCTTCCGGTAGTTCACAGACGCAGAAGGGTTGAGTTTGGGTGTGCCTTGAAATTGAGGGCGAATGGTAGGTAAGTTGGCTCTTTTCTCCCAAATGGCGCCTAGCCCTGTTGTCATTCCTATTTTTCCCGACCAACCGTCTTTCTTTGTTTTTTTGAAGATGATATTGATGATGCCTGCATTGCCATTGGCATCGTACTTAGCGGAAGGATTGTTGATGATCTCAATTCGCTCGATGGCTGAAGCCGGTATATTGTCTAAACTAGTTTGCGCACCAAAACCCGTAAGAGCCGTTTGCTTTCCATCCACCAAGACCGCCACCTTATCGCTACCGCGAATCAAGATTTTACCGTCTTGAACCGTTACACCCGGAAGTGTTTGCATCACTTGCAAAATAGAGCCACCTGTTTGAGTAATATTAGAAGAAACATTGATCACTTTCTTATCGAGCTTTGTATTTACCTCTTCTGTTTTTCCGGTAACTGAAACTTCTGAAAGTACTTTTGTTGCAGGCTCTAACTCGATGGTGGGAATCACTAAAAACTCTGCAAGAGAACCTACAAATAAATCAATGTTCTTAGGTTGGAAATTAGCACTGCTAATTTGTAAAAAATAGGATCCGGGCTTTACACCTGATAACACGTAAGAACCGTCTTCTTTACTGATGGTACCTGTAACAAATCCGGAATCAACCTTTTTCTTCAGCAAGATGTTTATAAATGCAGGGCTTTCAGCAGATTGTTTTGCCTTCAATTTCCCAGACAGCGTCACCGAATTGACTTGGGCATGTAATAGTGTGCACCAAAAGACATAAAGAATAAAAAATAACCCTGACTTCATAAGCTAGTTATTGACGGCAAAGATACAACAGCACTATTAACAGATTCGTAAACTATTGGTTAACTAGGCGTCTACTACAGTTTGAGTATTTTTCTCTCAAGGAAATGGAAGGATTTTCGAGTAACAAACCAAAACACATGAAAAAATTATTCTTCCCCCTGGTAATGATTGTCTTGGCATTTGCTTGCAGCAAATCGGGCAGCACTCCGAATAATGGCAATAACAACAATGGAAACAATTCGGGCATTACGGCCCCTCCTGGCAGTCTCGGATTAAATAGTTTCTATAAAAAATACCTCGACGCTTCCGGTATTCCCATCGTAAGCTCGAGCGCCGTAGCAGATGAAGCACTGGTAAATGCTAAGAGCATCGTATTGGATATGATTGCAAATATCCCCGATGCAAAACAAAAAATGATCGAAAACAAACTTCGGATCGGTATAATCGGAATCAATGAACGCCCCACACAAATGCCGGAGTACAGTGACTTATATACCGCATTTCCCGGAACTGACTGGGACAATAGAGCTCGTGCCTACGGCGCAACACTCGCAAGACCACTCACTACAGACTGCGAAGAAAATCTTCGTTGCCAATCTACGCTCGATCGATACAAAGGCGAAGAAATTCTGACACATGAATTCGCCCATGCATTGCATGAATTAGGTTTGAAATTCTCAGACCCAAGCTTTGATACTCAATTGAAAGCAGCATTCGACAATGCTAAAGCAAAAGGCCTTTGGACAAATACATATGCCATGTCTGATATCCGTGAATATTGGGCAGAAGGTGTTCAAGACTGGTACAATTGCAATTTAGAAGCCATCCCAACCAATGGAGTTCACAATCAAGTGAATACTCGCACTGAATTACAGTCGTATGATCCAATGCTGTATGCGCTTTGTGCGAAGTATTTTACGACTACGGCGAAGCATGGGTGTTATTGAGGGAGTAGGTGTTAGGCGTTAGGCTTTAGGCCTTAGGCTTTAGGTGTTAGGCTTTGGGCGTTCGTTTATAAGAGGGAGGACAGTGGCATTGAATTTAGGGTTATCAATTTCGAATAGACTGTTAGAATAAAAGCCCGCCGTCGATTTATCGCGGCGGGCTTTTTATGTTTAAATATTGTAGCTGCGCGATTTATCGCGCAGTTCCAAAGCGATTCTTCGCGCAATTGCGAACCGATTTATCGCACAGTTTTCAAAGCGATTTCTCGCCGAATAACAAGTGCCAATTTTTGAGCTACTTTAATGTGATGGATCATAGTGATCCCAAAAAACAAAACGATGTTCTCAGGGCATACTATTTCTTCAATGCCCCAACTCAAAAACTCAAAAACTTAAAACTCAACAACTCTCCGGTTATTACTCGCTCAAACGTGTAAACTCAGCACCATTGAAGATGCGACTCACAGCGATATCGCTCGACTCATTCCACTCACCTAAACGGGTGTCGGGAACGATGCGCCAGAAGTTTTTCTTCTTCATATCTGCATAGTCTTTCCCACCAATAAATACACCCTTAATGGTTTTGCGCGTTTTGAAATGGATACTCACTGTTTTTTCGAGACGCTTCCCTGTTTCGAGAAACTTTTCAATTGCTTCGCTATTCATATCGATACATTTAAAAAATTAAACTTGCATAAACACTCGGCTTCTTCCCGATCTTTTACGAGAAGGCTGAGCACTTGAATTTCTAACATTATTGCCCGAGCTTACAGGAGCACCGAGGCTTTTTATTGCGAACGGATGATCCTGCACTATTGGAAGATTTTTCTTGATCAATTTTTGAATATCGGTCAAGAAAGGTTTTTCGCTCCAATCACAAAAGCTCAAGGAAGTGCCTTCTGCACCGGCTCTTCCCGTTCTACCAATACGGTGAACATAGGTTTCCGGAACATTCGGCAAATCGAAATTGATTACGTGGGTCAATCCATCTACATCAATGCCACGAGCTGCAATATCAGTAGCCACCAATACGCGGGTTCTTCCCGATTTGAAATTCTCCAAGGCTTCTTGGCGTCTATTTTGTGATTTGTTACCGTGAATCGCTTCTGCAGTGATCCCTGCTTTTACAAGGCTCTTGGTCAACTGATCAGCTTTGAATTTCATTTGAATGAAAACAAGTACCGATTTAATGGCGCTGTCTTGCAATAAGTTCTTAAGAAGATCGAGCTTATCTTTCTTCTCTACGAAATATACAAATTGCTCAATTCGATCTGCAGTAGACGAAACGGGTGTTACTTCTACTTTTACGGGGTCCACCAATAGTCGATCAGCTAACTGCTTTATAGCAGGTGCCATGGTAGCAGAGAAAAACAAGCTTTGTTTTTGTTCCGGGAGTCGAGCAATGATGCGCTTTACATCTTCTACAAAACCCATATCAAGCATGCGATCGGCTTCATCAAGTACAAAGAACTTAACATGTTTAAGGTTAATATAACCTTGTTGCATTAGGTCTTTCAATCGACCCGGTGTTGCCACCAAAATATCAACTCCGTTTCTCAAGCTCATTACTTGAGAATATTGAGAAACGCCACCAAAAATAACGGTGTGTCTAATTTTGGTATGAGAACCGTATGCTTCAATGCTCTCTCCAATTTGGATCGCCAATTCGCGTGTAGGCGAAAGGATGAGAACAGAGGGTGCACCTGATTTGCGTTCTATTTTATTTTCGATCAGTAATTGCAAAATAGGGATTACGAATGCGGCTGTTTTACCGGTACCGGTTTGTGCACAGCCGAGCACATCTTTTCTGTCAAGAACAGCCGGAATAGCTTTTTCTTGAATGGGGGTAGGATTGGTATATCCTTCGTTCTTAAGAGCTCTTAAAATAGGCTCTATAAGATCTAAATCATTAAATGTCATTTTCTAAAATTTATACTAAAACACTATAAGGCTTCAAAAAAAATTCTTCAGTATCCACTGCCTTATAGCATTGTATATTAAAATGGAACGAAAAATGTGTTCAGTAACACCTAAACGGGTGATTCAATTGATCTGAACAACGAATTACTGGTACAGTAGTAGCAGAAATAACGGGCAGTATTAAACTAATTTCTTCACATTAATTGCTGTTGCACCCTTCATGCTTTTCTCGGTATCAAACATTACTTTATCGGTAATTGCCAGGGGCTCTAACATATTGCTGTTATGCACGAAGAACTTTTCTCTAGATTTCTTATCGATAATAAAACCGTAGCCTTTCTCCGTATTGTAAAATTCGAGTACACCGGTTCTGGTGGTATTGCGAAAATTGCCTTCGGGAATTTGAATGATAATATCCTCTGCATTTACTACTTTTCTATTGCGAGGGTCCGGGGGAGTATTGGTGATGTTGCCATCTTCATCTACATAAGCGATCATATCGTCTAAACTCTTCCCCTTATTTGAGTTGGCTTTGCGCTCTTCTCTCTTAACGAGTTTATCGTTACGCTTTTTTACTTTCTGTTGTTGCTTTGCTTTTTTATTAAAGGTTTCTTTTGATTTTGCCATAATTGATTAAAACAGATGAACAGTTCAGTGGTAGTTGAACTGATAAAAATTCCGGGTAGATGGGAACTATTATTACACTAAAAAAATAACAGTTCCCATGTTACCGGGAGTTTGAGTGTGCCTTTTGAGGGGCGAAAGAAACGACCAACATCGTATTCTTACAGTACTATCAATATATTAATAGCTTACCATCTTCCTCTGCTGCTGTTGTTATTGCTGCGCGGTTCTTTTTCACGTGCTTGTGAAACAGAAATGGCGCGGCCAGCTACTTCCTTAGAATGAAGCGCCGACATTGCTTTGGACGCATCTGCTTCAACATCCATTTCAACAAATCCAAAACCACGGCTACGCCCAGTTTCACGATCAGTAATTACTTTGGCAGAAGATACAGCTCCAAAAGGTTCAAAAAGTTTTCTCAGGTCTTCATCAGAAACTTGAAAACCCAAATTAGAAACATACATGTTCATAATCGATCATTTAAATAATAAAAATATAATGCGATGACCAGAGAGCTGCAGCAAGGAGAAAAGAGGAGATAAAACGATTACTTTTAGCAGAGTAACAATTAAGGCTGATCCTGACTGAATGATGAAGAACTATTGATCATTACAACGAAATTACGCTTTTATTTCCGCTTTGCCTATTTTATTATTGTAGGGAAACTGTTAAATGAGGGTAAAGAGCTGGGAATCAGGGAGAGGGGAATAGGTTTTAGGGGTTAGGCTTTAGGTGGTGATTTGGAATACATTCACCGCAGAGTGCGCCAAGTGCGCGAAGGAGTCGCAGAGTGATTTTTTTTCCTCAGCTTTTTTTACCGTAGCGGCGCAGCGCCCTATTCTCTCTCTGTATTTCGTCGTTTCCTCGTCTCCTCGTTCCTGTATCTCCCCCTGTTCTTCCCCTTGCTCTTTCTTTGTATTTCTTCGTTCCTCGTCTCCTCTTATCCTCTATCCTGTATTCCTCCGTGCCTCCAAAACTCCGTGGTTTTTTCACCGCAGCGGCGCAGCGTTCGCAGCGGTTTCGCAGCGCCTCTGTTCTTTCACTGTATTTCCTCGTTCCTCGTCTCCTCTTATCCTCTTTCCTGTATTCCCCCCTCACTATCAATCACTTACAAACCCGCAAATCTCATTTATCAATTATTATTTATTTATTTTCACTATTTATTTATTGTTTTTCAATAAATTTTTCTATATTTGTGCTCTCAAACAAACAATATGAAAAAGAATACCAGCATCCTCATTCCCATAATGCACGTCATCTCTTGGTTGGCATTTGTTGGCGCAAGTATCAAAGCGGGAGCGATACTCACCTCCTACTTAGTGAGCATATTCGGAAACAAAATTGCCTCCGAAAACATGTACCTCTCACTCAACTTGTCGCAATTAATGAATCAAGACATGGTCGCCTATAGTATCCTAAGTATTCTAATCATCGGTGTATTAGTGATGGAAGCACTCCTCTGCTACCAAGTGATTCGCATCTTTTTGAAAATAGATTTCAGCAAGCCTTTTCAAATCCAAGTAGAGAAAATCATCATGAACATGAGCGTAATAGCGCTGTTTGTAGGAATTCTCTGCAAACTTAGTAGCGGCTTCGCGAAGCGCTACACCGATGAAGGCATGAGCTTCCCGCATCTGAATGAACATATTGGCGTGGGCGACGCTTTCCTTTATTTCGCCGGAATTCTTTTCGTGATCGACATCGTATTCCGCAAAGGAATTGAACTACAAACCGAAAATGACTTAACTGTTTAACCATGCCCATAGTAGTAAACCTCGACGTAATGATGGCCAAGCGAAAGATTTCGTTGAACGAGCTTTCCGATAAAGTGGGACTTACGCTTTCCAACCTATCCATTCTAAAAACCGGTAAAGCAAAAGCCATTCGCTTCAGCACACTTGAAGCCATTTGCGAAGTATTGAATTGTCAGCCGGGTGATATATTGGAATACCGAGAGGAAGGGGAAGAGTTCTAAATTCATAGAAGAGCTTATTGGAACTTTTTCACCAATTCCTACTCTTCTTCCGTAATACTCATCAAGGTTCCATGAGTTGGATTGAAATCTTTGGGTTAAAATACATTCACCGCAGCGTGCGCCAAGTCCGCGAAGGAGTCGTAAAGTATTTTTTCCTCAGTATTTTTTCACCGCAGCGGCCCAGCGTTCGCAGCGCCCTTGTTCTTTCAATGTGTTTCCTCGATTCCCATTTCATTTATCATGTCGCCCCGATGGGGCTAAAAATTGGTTGCGAATTCTTATTGTTTACTACAATCATTTCGCCCCTACGGGGCTGGTTTGCTGCGGTGGTAGTCCTCTGTATTTCCTCGTTCGTCGTTTCCTCGTCTCCTCGTTCCTGTATTCCTCCGTGCCTACGAAACTCCGTGGTTTTTTCACCGCAGCGTCGCAGCGTTCGCAGCGATAACGCAGCGCAAAATACAAACCTCCATGCCTCCGTGGTTTGTATTCCTCCGCGCAGCGGCTTTGCGTCCTTAAGTAAACGACTCTTCGAAAATCAAACTGCTAAAAACTTAACTAACTTCAACCTCTCCGACCTTCAACCACAATTCCTTTGCGTTAAAATACATTCACCGCAGCGTGCGCCAAGTCCGCGAAGGAGTCGCAAAGTATTTTTTCCTCAGTATTTTTTCACTGCAGCGTCCCTTTTCTTTCTCTGTATTTCCTCGTTCTTCTTATCCTCGTTTCCTCTTTCCTCTTTTCCTCCATGCCTCCGTGGTTTGTATTCCTCCGCGCAGCGGCTTTGCGCCCTTAAGTAAACGACTCTTCGAAATTCTAACTGCCAAAAACTTAACTAACTACAACCTCTCCAACTTTCAACCTCAAAACCTTTGCGTTAAAATACATTCTCCGCCGAAGGCGGACCACCCCTCACCCAATCAACCCAAACCGCTCTACAATCGCCCCTCTCCTCTCCGGAAATCCTACCATCCCAAACCTTTCATGCAAATCGTGCATCCTCTTGGCAATGCCGGGATCACGAGGTGTAAGCTTTTGCTGCTGCATTTCAGGTATGATTCGATGAAACATTTCCTCCAAGTACTCCTCAAAGTTTTGATTGAAATACATATCAATGGCTCTAAAAGTCTTTTCAGTATTATTGAAAAAAGTATGCACAATGCCTCTCGGACGCAAATGCCAAGCACCCGCCGGCACTTCAATAATTTGATCTTCGATCATCACCGTAGCTGTGCCCTCCAATACATACATCAACTCATCAAGCTCTTTGTGATAATGCGGCGCCGGACCCATCTTCTTCGCAGCAACCGCATATTCCACACATGAAAATTGACTGTTGGTTTGACTACTTCTCACCAAAGTACGAATGTCCATTCCGCCCGGACCCGGTTGTACCGGCGCCCCCGGAGCTACATAAAAAGGAAGCAATTGATTTAAATCCATAGTGCTAGAACTTTTATAGTCGTTCATAAATAGTAATGAGTTGTTTCACTTTTGTGCCGGTTACCTTATTCTCCTCTGCTGTATACAGATGCGTCAAAATCATCTTGTTTCCGCTAAACGTAACCGTGTAACTTGTTTTTACATTGCCTTGATTCTTCATTTGTAGGGTTAACAAATTGCCGCTTAGTTGCCAGTTTGCCATTCCCATTTTGTCGATCATTTCACATTCTTTTGTAGACTGAGAATAATGCGCTCCATCAGCTTTGAAAATGTAAACCGTATTTACAACGCAAGGCATGTTTTTTACGAGTGTTGCCTGCAAGTCTTCTTTCTTTCCATCAAGGTATTCGAGCGTGGTTGAAAGTCGTTTCCAACTACCTACAATAGATTGCGCGTTCACTTGCACAAATGCCATCGTAAACACCAAAAGCAAACAGCGTTTTAATATTGATACTACCATAGTCCATATTTTTTAATAATCAACTCTCTTTGTTTTGGGAATTCGGTGATGCCAAATTTGGCATGCAGTGCATCCATTCTTTTTGCGATGGCCGGGTCGCGCATGGTTGCTTTCTGGGCAATCATATCGGGAATGATTTTATAATACAATTCTTCGAGGTAGTCTTCAAAATTTTGATTGAAGTACATATCAATTGCTCTGAAAGGCTGGTTGGTATTGTTGAAAAAAGTGTGAGCCATGTTTCGAGGTCGCAAGTGCCAACCACCGGCCGGAATTTCATACACCGTATCCTCCACCATAACCGAGGCGGTTCCTTCTACTACAAACATCAATTCATCCAATTCTTTGTGCAAATGCGGCGCAGGACCCATTTTCTTAGCAGCTACTGCAAATTCAACACTGGAAAATTGAAGATTGGTTTGACTGCTTCTCACAAGGGTTCTAATGTTCAATCCAACTTTACCGGGCTCCAAGGGCGCCGAGGGTGGAACAAGGAAAGGTTTCAATCCATCGTTTGTTAATGATGGAGGCAAAGTACTCGCTTGATTTTCCGCCATCAACATTGAGGGCATAAAACTGAATCCTGAGATCGCAAGCAGCATTTTCTGAATGGCGATTCTTCTAGAAGTATCTGATGTATTCAAATTCATGTTGACTGTTTTATTTTTTTACGACCCAAATGGCCACTGCCGAACTGTTGGAACCGCCAAGAGCCACTGCTTTTCCATTCTTCCAATATTTGGCGAAATAGAAGCCCGACGCATCCGCTTCTTCACCGGCGATGAATTCATTGCCATCCACAACTTTAATTGCGTTTAGATTGCCGTTGTATTGGGTATTGGTAATGGTGATACTTTGAATACTACCGCGCGTGTCGCCCTTCCATAGTTTACCGATGAACTTGCGATTGTTGATTTCATATCCAACTGCATATATATTGGTATAACCTACCACAAATAAGCCATTGGCATTCCCTAAAGAATCCGAAAGCTTCATAGAGGGAGTGCCCTCAAACCAGAGGGTTGGTACATTTTGTCTACCGGCGATATAGGTAAATCCATTATCATTAATAAAGCATGCTCTTCCGAAACTGTTTTCATTCACCAAGCCCAAGGTGTTCAATGTTGGATTGGAATTTTGCCCGCCCCAAAAGAACGTATTTTTAGAAGCAAGGCTGTTGCTAACATCAATATCTCCACACACACTCGACTTTAAAACATTGTTCACCCTTTTAATATGTATACCGTTGGCATAGGCGTTCTGAAAGGCCGGATTCGATATTTGGGTAAAGACGCCATCTCCCGACCAATATCCGGCGGTTGTTCTGCCCGTAGCCGCATCGTTGCGAGCTCCTACAACAACGCCCTCCGATATCCCTGTAGCCCAAGAATACTGTGCGCCATTACCTAGATTATAGAGCTGTCCATTTTTCCACAGTTTTGCAACTGGAATATTACCGGAGTATTCAATTATAGATATATAGATATCGCTGCCAATGATGGAAATTCCGGTAGCACCGGCAGTTCTTTTTCCATCTGTAAGATTGGTACCTATTCCGTTCTTCCACAGCTTTGCAACGGCAACTCCTGCTATCGTTTCGTACCCAACTACATACACATCTGCATTGATGCTATCTGTTGGAGTAGTGCTGCCACCACCCGATGAACTCGATTTTGAACAGGAAGAGAAAAAAAATAAGATCACCAAAAAAGATCCCATAAAGGATTGAAGCAAGGTTTTCATTTCTGTCGTTTTTTGAATTTTTGTGAGAACAAAACTAGTGAGGCGGGAATCGGGGGAATAGTAAAAAAGCGACAAAAAAGGATAGAGAAAGAACAAGGGGAAGAACAGGGGGGATACAGGAAAGAGGATAAGAGGAGATGAGGAACGAGGAAATACAAAGAAAGAACAGAGGCGCTGCGAAACCGCTGCGATCGCTGCGCCGCTGCGGTGAAAAAACCACGGTGTTTTGGAGGCACGGAGGAATACAGGAGAGAGGAAACGAGGAAGTACTGAGAAAGAGCAAGGGGAAGAACAGGGGGGTACATGAACGAGGAGGCGAGGAAACGACGAACGAGGAAATACAAAGAAAGAACAAGGGGAGGAACAGGGGGAATACAGGAACGAGGAAATACAGAGAGAATGGGGGCGCTGCGAAAACGCTGCGAGGTTCCTGAACTTGTCGAAGGACGCTGCGGTGAATTTTTATTGACCACGGATTCGCACAAATTATGACAGATTTACACAAATTAGGGACTGAGTATTCCGTTATACAATACAAATATCGGGGTCTAATCTGTGGTATCTGTACTTAAAATCCGAGTATTCTAAGATTCAATTTCT
>DGDD01000035.1 GCA_002385265.1 Chitinophagaceae bacterium UBA3961 | reverse complement strand
CTTTCTCATTGGGTGAGTGCAGGTTATCTGAATCCAATCCAAATCCCATGAACACAATTTTTAGTCCCAATTCTTTTTCAAACAAAGCACAAATAGGAATGCTTCCACCGCCTCTTACCGGAATCGGATCTTTGCCAAAAGTAGCTTTGATGGCTTCCGCAGCAGCTTTATATGCATTGGAATCAATTGGCGTCATATAAGGCTCACCACCATGGTGCTCTTCGGCTTTCACCGTTACACCCGCCGGAGCAATGCTCTTGAAATAATTCAATAACTTCTCTGTAATCACCGTGCTCGATTGATTTGGTACCAATCGCGCCGAAATTTTCGCATATGCTTTTGATGGTAATACTGTTTTTGCGCCTTCACCCGTGTAACCTCCCCAAATACCGTTCAATTCTAAAGTTGGACGAATACCGGTTCTTTCATTCGTTGTATATCCTTTCTCTCCCCACAATGCAGAAACGCCTAAATCGGCCTTGAATTCATTTTCATCGTAAGGCGCTTGCGCCATTTTCTCTCTTTCAGCCGGTGTGCTTTCTACTACATCATCGTAAAATCCGGGAATGGTAATGTGATTGTTTTCATCGTGACATGAAGCGATCATCTTCGCCAAAATAGTAATGGGATTCGCCACAGCACCACCGTATACGCCACTGTGTAAATCGCGGTTAGGACCTGTTACTTCTACTTCTATATAACTCAATCCGCGTACACCAATATCAATTGACGGATGCTCCATGCTGATCATGGCTGTATCGCTGATCAGGATAACATCAGCCTTCAACAACTCTTTATGCTCTTTTACGAATGTGGCCAAGTTGGGCGAGCCAATTTCTTCTTCTCCTTCAATACAAAACTTCACATTGGTATTCAATGTGTTTGTTTTCACCATGGTTTCCAACGCTTTTACATGCATGTAGAATTGACCTTTATCGTCGCAAGCACCACGAGCGTAAATTTTTCCGTCTTTGATCACCGGCTCAAAAGGGCCGCTGTGCCATAGTTCTAGCGGGTCGGCGGGTTGCACATCGTAGTGACCGTATACCAAAATAGTAGGTAAACTGGGATCGATGATCTTCTCTCCGTATACGATGGGATGACCTGCAGTTTCATAGATCACTGCTTTATCGGCACCGGCAGCAATCAAAGAATCTTTTACTGCAATGGCACAAGTTTTCATGTCTTCTTTGTGTTCACCTCTCGCACTGATGCTAGGAATGCGCAACATCGCCAACAATTCTTCCAAGAAACGATCCTTGTGTTGCTCCAAATAATCTTTCCAAACTTGCATATACTACTATTTAATTTTATTGAGGAATTCTATGTTTTTGATTCGATAAAATATTCTCTTTATTCCAATGCACCGTTTTCTCAAAAGGCTTCTGCCTTACCTGGCAGTCCTTGATAGAACAAATGCTGCAACTAAAATCCAAACAACCATCCGAATGTACAAAGAGTTCAAGACTGTCGCCAAATTTCTCCCGAATCAAGGCACTCAATTGATCAATTTCTCGATGTGCTTCGTGTACATTCAAATACCAGGGCACGGTTAAATGACAATCGATGTGCAATTGACCACCGTATTTTATCACTCTCAAATTATGAAGATCGATCCATTTTTCTTTTCTATTGGCGTCTAAATAAGCGACCATCTCTTCCAAAAGCTCAATATCGGCCTCGTCCATAATGCCCGCAATGGATTCGCGGATAATGGTATAGCCTGTATAGAGAATGATTAGGGCCATGATCAGGGCAACAATGCTGTCTACCCAAGCAATACCACTAAGGTAAATGATGGCCAATCCAATGATCAATCCAATGGTAGAGTAGGTATCGGTTTGTAAGTGCTTTCCGCTTGCGATGAGCGCCAATGAGTTGTTTTGTTTTCCCTTTTTGATGCTGATACTCCCTACTACAAAATTGATGATGGCCGTAACCGCCACCAATGCAATACCCCAATCGAGTTGTTTGAGTTCGTGCGGATGTATGAAGTTGAGAATGCTTTCGTAGATGATCATCCCACCTGCAATCAAGATCAAAGTGCCTTCCACAGCAGCGGATAAAAATTCTGCTTTTCCGTGACCATAAGGGTGATCTGTATCACTTGGCTTTGCTGCAATATGTAAACTGTACCATCCAATAAAGCCGGCTATTACATTGGCAGTGCTTTCCAACGCATCGGTTAGAATGGCCACAGATCCTGTGATCACATAAGCGGTCATTTTAAGCGCGAAAAGGACAACGGCAATAAATACCACCCAACGTTGTACACGGAGATTCTCTAACTGCGTTTTTGAAACTGTCACTGCAAGCTTTTTATGAAGCCTCGGCTTCCGATGATTTTTTTCTCTTCAAGAAACGATTCAAAGCCAATCGAGTTTTTACGTAAAAATCTTTATTGAACAATTGAGAGTCGTTTAATGCTTTGTAGGTAAGGAAGAGGCCAATAGGCAACAACACAAAAACTGGCAACCACATTCCTGTAAAAGGACTCATTACATCTTCCTTCGCAAACTTCTTCCCGAAGTTCATGGTGAGGAAAAAGATCACGAAAAAGATGACAGCAAATACCACCGGCGTTCCCAATCCACCTTTTCGAACAATCGAGCCTAAGGGTGCTCCAATTAAAAAGAGTACAATAACGGTAATGGACATTGTCAATTTTCCATGCCATTCAATCAAGTACAAACGCAGGTCTTTCTGTCGGGCTTCGTATTCGAAATTCGCAGATTCCATGGTGGACCGTATCGAATTCAGGTAAGAAACAGCTTGATCAATAACCAAGTTTCTGGAACTATCGGGAATCAATTCGCGGAATTTTTTCACCTTCACGGCCGGAGCTTTTACGTTTACCCAGCCACTGTCTAAATATTTCATGAAGCTCATGTAAATGATCAAATCGTTCACACTTCGCTTTTCGAATTTGAAACTGTATTTATTGAGAGAGTCGATAGCATAATTCAATTGACGAATGCTCAACATCTCATAACGGTTCTTAAAAACCGAGTCACTGGTACGGTTCAAGGTTAACGAAGTCAGATCCAATACTTTTTTATACTCTTTGAAGCCCAAACGAGTGAGCTCTGAAGTGCTCACATTTCCGTCGCTTTTTTCTTGATAGCGCCAACCATTGCGCAAACTGAATTCAAGAAAGCGTTGATCGGGGGTTACTCGCATAATGCCATTGTCGGCAATAATGATATTGTCTTGCGGACCACCGGTGTATTCATAAATGATGACCTGCTTCAGTATGGAGTCTTGTTCTTTCTTTCCTACTTTAATTGAGAAGCCAGGGATATTGTTGTAGAACTGTCCTTCTTTCAAATCAAAAGCAGGCTTCTTGTTCACCAAGTCGGTATGCAATGTTTTCATTTTCAAGTTGGCAATGGGGATCACATTGTTATTGAAAAGAAAAGCCAAACCGGAGAGCAAAATAGACACTACCAGCAGCGGTCGCATAAAACGTAGCAAACCAATGCCGGCGCTTTTAATGGCTACTAGTTCAAACGATTCGCCAAGGTTTCCGAAGGTCATAATAGAAGATAGCAAGATGGCCAATGGAAGGGCTAGCGGAACAAGGGTAGCACTTAAGTACAACAGCAATTGCAAAATAGTAGCCGCGTCAATTCCTTTTCCAACATAATCGTCGATCCATAACCAGAAGAACTGGAGAATGAGTACGAACAGGGTTAGAAAGAAAGTAGCAATAAAGGGTCCAATAAAGGAACGCAGTACTAGTATGTCAAGTTTTTTAAACAATTGGTTATGGGCTGATTATCTTTATTAAATGAACGGTGCAAAAATACAGTTTTCACAAGAGGAATCAACGCTTCTGCAGAATGCTTCCATTCTTTTAACAAAGCATGCGGTAATGGAGAAGATGGGGCAGTTGTTGGGAGAGCTTTGTTCCGCCTTGGAGCCGGTGTATGCGCCGTTACAATCGGTGTTTCCCGAAGCCTTTCAAACCGGACCCAAAATTTCCAAAGGAGAACAGCTAGAGCATTTGCCTTACCTGATTTTAGATTATCCTCGATTCTTTTCCAATGAAACTGTTTTTGCCAGCCGAACCTTGTTTTGGTGGGGGAGGGGCTTTTATGTAATTCACCACCTGAAAGGATTGCCTGCTCAGCGATTGCTTAACAAGCTTGATAACTCGATAGAGGAATTGGCAAAACTTGATTTTCGCATATCCATCAACGGTTTTGAATGGCAACACGATACAACTGCTGCTAATTACTTTGATTTACTAGATGAGACTTGGAAGAAAGAAGAAGTTCAGTTTGTGAAACTAGCTACCCGCTTGAGTTTGGAGCAAATAGACACCATTACCATCCCTCTCATAGAGAGGCATCGCAGTTTGGTGAGTAGTTGGCTCGATTAATTTCCCAGACGATGGAACAGGTCTTTCACCTGATAACCCCACAATTGACTTTGATCTTTGATTTCACCTTTTTCAGCAAAATCTTTGATCACTAAAATGGTTTGGTTGGTAACTTCTGATTTTTCTATTCTGAATTCGAAGTACTCTTCTTTAGGAGCATGCAACCAATGAAAACGTATAAAGTGGTCTTCTCCTGTTTCCAATACTTCGGCTTGATCGGTGGAACCGTTCCAACTAAAGCTGAAAACTCCGTCGCGCTCGTCCACTTTATCTGCAAACCATTCCTGAAGTCCTGCTGGAGAACTCAAGAATTCATATAAGATTGAGGGAGAACATCTTACCGGATACTCTAAAGTAAATAGCTGTTTTTTACTCATCTACACCGTTGATCTTTGTGACTAATGATTGCAATTATAGAAAAATAATAGAACCCTCAAAATATATTTTTCCCTCCCAACACTTTGAATAACAAGAAAATGGAAAAAGCCCGATAATTCACTGTTTTTGCGCTTGTTATCCCCAAAATGCCCTATTAGCTGTGGAAAAAGCAACCTTCGGCACCCTTTTTAGCATCTACTAGGAAACGATTATCAACGTGTTAGACTTTTCACTAAGATTTATGGGTCAAAAATTTGGATTTCACACACGAAAAACAGCGCCTGAGCGTTTTTTAACAAATCCATTTATCTAAACCCAACAATCCTAAAAAAGGCCACTATGAGCATGCGTCAACTAAAGATCACGAAAAGTATTACCAATCGTGAATCTCAGAGCCTTGAAAAGTACCTGCAGGAAATCGGAAAAGTAGAATTAATTAATCCGGAAGAAGAGGTAAGATTAGCCGGTCTCATTAAACAAGGAGATCAGGCAGCGCTCGACAAATTAACTAAGGCAAACCTCAGATTCGTGGTTTCCGTAGCCAAGCAGTATCAAAACCAAGGACTGTCCTTGCCCGACCTTATCAATGAAGGCAATTTGGGTTTGATTAAAGCAGCACAACGTTTCGACGAAACACGCGGTTTCAAATTCATCTCCTATGCGGTATGGTGGATCCGTCAAAGCATCTTGCAGGCTTTGGCTGAACAATCGCGCATCGTTCGTCTCCCACTGAATAAAGTAGGTCTCACCAACAAAATTCAAAAAGCTTTTTCTCAATTAGAGCAAGAGTTTGAGCGTGAACCTTCTGCAGAAGAATTAGCCGAATTATTGGAATTGGAGATCGATGAAGTGAACGCTACTTTGGGTACTTCTGCTCGTCACGTAAGTGTGGATACACCTTTAGGCGAAGGCGAAGACAATACCCTGATCGATATCATGGAGAATAAAAACGCCGATCGCGCTGAAACCAACCTCGAGCACAACGAAAGTTTGATGCAAGAGATTGAGCGCTCCATGAGTTCACTCACTGAACGTCAACGCGAAGTGATCTGCTATTTCTTCGGAATTGGCATCGATCATCCCATGACTTTGGAAGATATTGGCGAGAAATTCAACCTCACCCGTGAGCGTGTTCGTCAGATCAAAGACAAGGCCATCACCAAAATGCGCACCAATTCACGCTCAAAAGCCCTTCGTAGCTATTTGGGCATATAAAATAAAGCCCGCTTCCGGCGGCTTTTCGTAAATCTTGTACTAAATTTGCAACTCTATAAAAGTGAATGTTTAACTACATTCACTTTTTTGTTTCTAAAAAATACGAGTTATTATGTTTGAGAATCTTTCGGAACGGTTAGAATCCGCGTTTAAACAGATAAAAGGGGAAGGCCGCATCACCGAATTAAACATTGCTGCAACAGTTAAAGACATCCGCCGTGCCTTAGTAGACGCGGATGTGAACTATAAAATCGCCAAGGAATTCACGGATACCGTGAAAGACAAAGCGATGGGAGAGAAGGTGGTCAATGCCGTTAGTCCCGGTCAATTGATGGTGAAGATCGTGAAAGACGAGCTCGCCAACCTAATGGGCGGAACCGAAAGCGAATTGAATGCCAAAGGAAACCCGGCAGTCATTCTGGTAGCGGGTTTGCAAGGTTCAGGTAAAACCACTTTCAGTTCTAAATTGGCGAATTACCTGAAAACCAAGAAAGGATTGTCGCCTATGTTAGTAGCGGCCGATATTTACCGCCCTGCGGCCATCGACCAATTGAAAGTACTGGGTGAACAAATTGGAGTAGAAGTATACAGTGAGCCTGAAAATAAGAACGCCGTTCAAATTGCGGAGAACGCATTGAAAGAGGCGAGAAGTAAAAATAAAAACGTGATCATCGTGGATACGGCAGGTCGTTTAGCGATCGATGAAACCATGATGACCGAAGTGGCCAACATTAAATCGGCAGTAAAACCACAGGAAATCCTCTTTGTAGTGGATTCTATGACCGGTCAGGATGCGGTGAATACTGCCAAAGCCTTCAACGACCGACTCGATTTCACAGGGGTAGTGCTCACCAAGTTAGACGGTGATACCCGAGGTGGTGCGGCCCTCAGTATCAAATACACGGTAAACAAGCCCATCAAGTTTGTAAGCAGCGGGGAGAAAATGGACACTTTGGATGTGTTCTACCCCGAGCGTATGGCGCAGCGTATCTTGGGCATGGGTGATATTACCTCGCTCGTGGAGAAGGCTCAAGCCCAATTTGATGAGGAGCAGGCGAAGAAATTAGAAAAGAAAATCCGCAAGAATCAGTTTGATTTTGAGGACTTTAAGCAACAATTGGATCAGATCAAGAAGATGGGTAACCTGAAAGATCTGATGGGCATGATCCCCGGAATGGGTAAGGCCTTGAAGGACGTTGAAGTGAGCGACGATGCGTTCAAAGGCATCGAAGCCCTGATCAATTCTATGACTCCCGAGGAGCGCTCGAACCCCGATTTGATCAATCAAAGCCGTAAAGCCAGAATTGCCAAAGGGGCCGGAAAAGACATCGCCGAGCTAAATGCCTTCCTGAAGCAGTTTGAGCAGATGAAACAAATGATGAAAATGATGAATAAGATGCCCATGGGGCGTTTTATGCCGGGAATGAAGCGATAGTCATCAATTTGTTGAAATTCAATAATATTTTTGGAATTTTTCGTGGGATTGCTAATTTTGCAATCTTATAAGTTTAACCCTATTTGTTCACGCATTTAAATTTCTATTTAAAATGCCAGTTAAAATCAGACTGCAACGTCATGGCTCTAAGAAGAGACCATTCTACTTCATCGTGGTAGCAGACGCACGCTCACCTCGCGATGGTAAATTCATTCAAAAGTTAGGAACGTACAATCCATTAACAGTACCTGCTACTGTACAGTTGGATCGTCAAAAAGCCCTCGATTGGCTTCACAAAGGTGCACAACCTACTGACACTGTACGCCGCATCCTTTCTTTCAAAGGTGTATTGTACCTGAAACACTTGTTGCGCGGTGTGAAACTGGGATTGTTCGACGAAGCTACGGCAATGTTGAAATTCCAACAGTGGCACGGAGAGCATGAAGTACAGGTTCGCAAACGTCAAGAGGCTGATGCCAAAGAAAGACGTGGTCGCAGAGCCGGCGCTCCTAGAAG
Source organism: Chitinophagaceae bacterium UBA3961 (assembly GCA_002385265.1). Taxonomy (GTDB): domain Bacteria; phylum Bacteroidota; class Bacteroidia; order Chitinophagales; family Chitinophagaceae; genus Endoryza; species Endoryza foliicola. Next base: position 2,150 of record DGDD01000035.1, on the reverse strand, counting down.
AAACGACGACTAATCAACTCTTTGCTATAGCAATTCAAAATCCCGTTGTTTACAGCGGGATTTTTTATTTTTATACCCCATGACAGAATACTGTACTATCGGAAAAATAGCCGCCACATTTGGCGTGAAAGGACAAGTGGTACTCCAACATAGTTTGGGTAAGAAAACTTCCCTAAAAGGACTAGATGTGCTTTTCATCGAAACCAGAACCGATGAGATGTTGCCCTTTTTCATTGAATCGGTAACTATTAAGAATGAACAAGAGTTGTACATCAAGCTCGAGGGCATCAATACCCGAGAAGAAGCTCAAAAGTTAGCTCAAAAACAGGTATGGCTAACCGAAGATAAGTTTCATAAATATGCTTCTAAATCGGCGCCTATTTCATTACTTGGGTTTGAGATCATTGATCAGGGAAAATCGCTTGGTCCGGTTTTAGAAGTAATAGAGCAACCGCATCAATTATTGTGTAGAATTGACTGGCAGGGCCGCGAAGCCCTCATTCCCGTTCACGAAAACTTTCTTGTTAAAATAGATGCCAGAAAGAAACAAGTGGTATTGGATTTGCCGGATGGGTTGTTGGATGTTTTTTAGATAGGCAATAGGCCTTAGGTTGTTAGGCCTTAGGCTAACCTAATTACCAAATGCCTAAGGCCTAAGACCTAAAGCCTAATTCCCCAAACTCTTTAAACTAAAAGCAACTACACCCCCACTATGCTCATCGCCCATTTCGATCTTGATTCTTTTTTTGTTTCGGTAGAAATACTGAACGATCCGGAATTGAAGGGCAAGCCGGTGATAGTGGGAGGAGGAGAACGAGGGGTGGTAAGTACTTGTAGTTATGAAGCGAGAAAGTACGGAGTGCATTCAGCGATGCCGATGAAAACGGCGCTGAGGTTGTGTCCGCACGCTATAGTTGTAGGCGGGTCTCGGGGTGAATATTCGCGATACAGCAGATGGGTAACAGAAATCATTGCGGCCAAAGCGCCTTTGTTTGAAAAGGCAAGTATTGATGAATTCTACATTGATCTAACCGGAATGGACAAGTACTTTGATCCTTTTCAATGGACTGTTGATCTGCGCCAGCAAATTATAAATGAAACCCAATTGCCCATTTCTTTTGGAATGGCCTCCAGTAAAATGGTGGCCAAGATTGCTACAGATGAGGCAAAGCCGAATGGTTATTTGCATGTGCCTGCCGGAAGGGAGCAGGAATTTCTAGCGCCGCTCAGTGTAGGGAAAATTCCCGGTGTAGGAGCTCATATGCGGGAAGTGTTGAAGAACATTGGTATTGAAAAGATCGGCGATGTGCTTCTTTATACTCCGGTTCAGTTAGAAGCGCATCTGGGAAAATGGGGTCCGGAGTTATGGGAGAAAGCACAGGGCATTCATCGGGGTACGGTAGAGCCTTATCATGAGCAAAAATCGGTATCAACGGAAACAACCTTTAATGAAAATAGAACCGACATAGAAGGCATGTTGAACGATTTGGTGGGCATGACGGAGAAGATTGCGTACGAGTTGCGTCAAGACAATAAAATGGCCGGATGCGTTGCTGTAAAGATTCGTTATCCCGATTTTGAAACTACCTCGAAGCAAACCACGATTCCCTATACTTTTTACGATGATGAGTTGATTCCGGTAGCCAAGGAGTTGTTTTTGAAACTCTATCGGAAAGGCACGCCGGTGCGTTTAATGGGCGTTCGATTGAGTGAACTCACCAACGAAGCGGTTCAGACGAATCTCTTCTCCAATGCAGAAAAAAAATCAGATCTCTACAAAGCAATCGACAGCGTAAAAAACAAATTTGGAAAGGGGATGATTGGAAAGGCGACGGGGAAGAAGAAGTCGTGAGTTTAAAGTAATGAGTTTTAAGTTATTGAGTTTTTTAGTTTTTTACACAAAGTGCGCGAAGTGCGCAAAGATGTCGCAAAGTCCTTCTTCTCTCTAAACAATTCCACACTTCGATTTTTACCATAGATTCCCTTTAGATCAAGTTTTGAGTTTTTGAGTTTTTTAGTTGTTAAGTTTTGCGCAGCTTCGCTGCTTGGAATTCGCAAAGGTTAGAGAAGACAGAAAAGGTACACAAAGAAAGGCTGTAGCAATTTTTCTTTTTTTGACCACAGAATACCTTTAGATCAGATTTTACTAG
>DGDD01000188.1 GCA_002385265.1 Chitinophagaceae bacterium UBA3961 | reverse complement strand
ACAAATGGATTGCTTTGAGAATTGAAATCGTTGTCTATCTTATTTACATCGGTTGATTATTTGGAGGCAAATAGTTTACTGATGTAAATGGATCGTTGAATCCTAAACGGGATCGTCTACTGTATCGGCTGGTTAAATGCTCCAACAATGAAACCTTACTTTTTTATCTTATTAAGCGGGTCATTTAAAACTAATGCATCCAAAAGATGCAAGCTCAACCCCGCAAGGGGTTGCAGCTTGGTAGAAAGAGGGAGAGAGTGGTAAATACAACCCTGAAGGGGTTGCACTTTTCTAACCTAGTAATGAAAAATCAAACAAGTATCTTTCATCAAATTCTATCTCGAAATTTTCGAGAAATTGGATGTATTCATCTTTGAAAGTGGTTTTTCGATGATGCTCTTTTTGATTTAGAATGTATTTCGCAACCGCGTCAATATCTTTTTTAGAATAACTAAATGCACCAAATCCGTCTTGCCATGCAAACCGTGATTTGGTTAACTGCAATTCGTTGATGAATAAAGAACTGGAACGTTTGATGTCTCTCACAAGATCTGAAATACAAACATTTGGGCGGAATCCCAATAAAAGATGCACATGATCCCAATGACCATTGATGCTCAAAATTTTCTGATTCTTGTTTTCAGTTGTTTTGCATATGTATTTATAAATACGCTCTTCCCAACTAGGATCTAATAGTGCTTCACGGTACTTTGTTGCAAATACAATTTGCGCATGCAATTCCGAATAAACTCCTGGCATATAATTTTTTTACAAATTTCCAACGATTTAAAAATCGAAATCCACATGCTTCTGTTTTTCGTTGTAGCATACAACAAAAAAAGACCCGCATTGCGGGCCTTCAAGAAAAAATTACAAGACGTTTATGCCGGTTGCTTTTTCCATAAGATATACGAGGCCGCAAACAATCCAAAGAAAACAAGCATAGGCGCCATGTCTGGCTTTACACCGTACAAGGCAACAATCGAAAACACAGCACTCGATAAATCAAAAAACAATCCGGCATAAGCCCATTCTTTCAATGTTTTTAATCCGGGTATAAGAATTACAACCGATCCAACAATCTTCGCAGCACCAATAAACGGTACAAAATATTCCGGATAACCCAATCCGGTGATGAACTTGATGCTTTCTTCGTCTTTAATTACATTAGGTACAGCAGTGGCAATCATCGCTGCTGAAAAGAGTGCCGTAGCAATCCAGTAAAACACTTTAAGTTTATTCATAATAGCAGGTGTTGGTTGAATAAACAAGTTACTTGAATTGTTTAAAAAAACCTCGCTCTAGTAGTAATCAATTAGAGCAAGCTCCGTTTGCTCCGGCAAAGAACCCTTTTTCAAGAATATGACCTCGCCCCCCTGTTTCATCATCTGAAACGCCAACTCATTTTTTACATCATCATTACTTTCAAAAGGAGCATTGCCGCTCTCCTCCTCCATACTTATTAATAGGGTTTTCCCTTGTTTATTATTGAGGTGCTGCGTAATACTGGCCGGACCTGTCACGAATTTTTTCGCATGAATCGCCTCCTCAATTTTTCGCTTGTATTCCATCTCTTTCTGCCCGCGCCAACTCGCTAGCACCGGCTGTATTATTTTTAAAAGCGTTTCCTTATTGGCATCATGGTAATTACCGGAAATAAAGTCTTTGTAATATTGATTCGACTTTGCAATTGTTCTAAACAATCCAATGGTTTTCTCCGAACCAGAAACAATACACGGCATTCCATAGTGATGAACCAGCACCTGCAGCTTTTGGTCAACCACCGCTAAATACTTTTTCAAACGTGTTTCATGATATTTACTGGTCTCAGAAAAGTTCGAAACTTTTTCTCCAAAGTCAGTATCAAAATCCTCTATTTGATCGCTTATTTCATGTTGTATCTCTTCCAACTTATTCAACCCGCCAAGATATATTTTTAAATCCTTGCTGTTCAAAAGCACAAATAGATACTGCAATATTTCCTGCTTGTTTTGAAGCATGGGATTGACATGAAAATAACGGTCAATCACCAAACTATTTTCAAATTCAAGGTCTAGGTAATAATGGCTGGCTAAGCTTGGCGATATATAAATAACCAGGGTTTTTTTGTGTAGAGGAACTGCCAAACTTGCGATAATCTGTTCGAACCTATCTGAAATCAATTGCTTGTAGTGTTCTTCTACCTTATGTAGCGTGTTTAATCGCTGCACTTCGATTTTCTTTTTTAAGTCATCTAGCCCTATCCATTCCTTTTCTAGTTTTATGGTTACACTTACACAAGGAGTTGATTCAGATTGATGCATCATTTCCTTTAGTTCGGGATAATAGTCTTTTAGCATAAAGGTTGTTTTGTTGTAAGTTCTGTCTTCTATACCAACCAATCCCATGAGGTCATTCAATTTGAGTTATGATTCTTCTCAAGAGGAATCTTAGAAAAAGAACGTACATTCAATGTGTATTGATTTTCATCCTTTTTATGAGTTCCCATGGTCATCGGTCTGCAGCAACAAGAGAAGATTGAGATAGTGATGGGAGGTTCCCCCTTTTTCAAGGAATTGGTGCATCAAATTGAGGCATCAAAATCCGTCATTCAAATTCAAACCTATATTTTCCTAGACGATACCACCGGACACCTCATCGCTTCCGCCTTGATAAAAGCTGCAGCAAGAGGTGTGAAAGTGTATGTGCTGGTAGATGGCTACGCGTCAAGAATACTGGCTAACTCGCTTGCCCCGAAAATGAAAGAAGCAGGTATTCAGTTTCGATTTTTTAAAGCTCTTTTTTCCGGTTCTGATTTTTATATTGGCCGTCGCCTTCATCATAAAATTGCCGTTTTTGATAGTAAATGCGCCTTAGTAGGCGGAATCAATATAGCAGACCGATACAATGAAATAGATGGAGTTAAACCATGGCTCGATTTTGCGATTTTGATTGAAGGCCCTTTGGCAAATGAAGTATGCGTGCTTTGTTCAAAAACATGGAATGGATACAGCCCAAGTTTCAAACCTCTTCCTTGCACCTCCACTCAATTCAACGCAAATGCTGTATCAGCCCGATTGCGCCGGAACGACTGGCTAAGAGGGAAGGTTCAAATTTCAAGTAGCTATCTCTCCATTTGTAAACAAGCCAAAAAAGAGATTTTCATCCTTTGTAGTTATTTTTTACCGGGTAGGGTGATTCGTGCGGCTTTATCAGCAGCTGTAAAACGCGGCGTGAAAGTGAAGGTAATTGTTGGGAGTTTTTCTGATGTTCCTTTCTCAAAAGCGGCAGAACGTTTTTGGTACGATTGGATGCTTCGGAACAAAATTGAAATTTATGAGTATCAGCCCAATGTGCTTCATGGAAAAGTGGCAGTAGTAGACGACTGTTTTTTCACTATTGGTTCTTACAATGTAAACGATATCAGTGCCCATGCAAGTATTGAAGCAAATGTAGATGTGCTGAGCCCTGAACTTGCAATACAATGGCGTACTATTTTAGAGTCTATTATTTTGCACGATTGTTCGGCTATTACCACCGATCATCCCCTCCAAAAAATAAACATATTCCGACAGTTCTTTCGCTGGTTTTCTTATGAACTCATTCGAGTAGTGCTGTACTTATTCACGTTCTATTTTAAACGCAGCCGTTAGTGACCGCGCACTCGATCCACAAAGAATACAAAGTTCTCCCAGGTCCAACCTTTAAATCTTCCTCTCTGAACAATCATATTGTTTTCCGAGGGATGGGTGAGATAGAAATAGAATACGAAAGGTGCTTTGGGTTGCTGCCATCCAAAGACCTGACCAAATCGAAGATCATTGAACAGAACGGTATCTTTTCTTTTTTCAACGGTATAGAATCCTTGAGAAAATCGAATCAAATGCTGCAGGTCTTCAGTATTACGAAAGGGGGTAAGTAAAGAGTCTTGTTTTGGATAGTAATTCCAGTTGATGCGATCGCTACTGGCTAAGAG
>DGDD01000009.1 GCA_002385265.1 Chitinophagaceae bacterium UBA3961 | reverse complement strand
TCTTTGAAGGATCAACTTTTGAAGCGGCATCATCCAGAATTTTCTCAATCCATTTTTGACTCGACACAGCACCGGGTACACTGGTACTATAGTGCTCATCGTAGGCCATCAAAATCAAGTAATCATTGTATTTGCCTAGTTCTTTCAAATTAAAATCTTCGTTGGATGGCATAATATCTTGAGTAACGATCAAATGCTTTGCATGCAATGTTTCAGCAAGTTTTTGTTGGAATTGAATCAATTGTTCATCAGATTGTTCTTTCAATTCTTCAAAGTCGATATTAATACCCTGCAAATGATTTTGCTCCAAAATTGAAACAATGTCATAGATAAGCTGATCTTGCTTTTTGGGATCACGCAAAATTCGATGCAACAATTCTCCATCGAATTCCCCTTCGCCTTTTTGTAGATTGATGTTATTGATCAATGGCACTATTGCAACTCCATGCTGCTTCATTAAATTGAGCGCCGCTGTATCTATTTGTGGAGCCAAGCGAAGTGATTTCGGGTCTATAAAAAACCATTCAGGAAACACCATGTTCATTTTATCAATATTCGCTTGAAGCGAATAGAAGGATTGAGGATCCCAGTCTACATAGAAACCCGCCCGAATTTGAGTAGCTGTTTTATGTTTTTTCTGACTTAAATGTTGAATTCGTGTTTTGGAATTCAAGTATGCCTGAAAACCCGGAAGCTTTTTCAAGGCTGCAGCACTCAAAGAATCAGGAATCAACTGCTGGATCTTTTTCTCCTTGAGTGTTCCATTTACCAACAGCGGCAAAGCAGGCGCTTGAACTTTTTTATATGTGATGTACAAAACAGGTACAGAGAAAACGGCCAAGAAAATAAAGGTTCTAAAGAACCATTTAACAGTCAGCCATCTGGCCTTCGAATTGGTTTGGAAAACCTGGGATGAAGTGCTCATAGTTTGATATTTCAATACGAAATTAACAAACGTAAACGAGCGGAATGGCTTGATAACAGGCCGTTTGCGAATGCTAAAGCTTTTTAGCACTTGCAAATGATTGGTTAATGGTTACACTACATTTAGAACTGAAAAAACGCTTTGTTTGTAAGATTCTGCCAACGGAATACTCGTATTTGCCACACCAATGCATCCATCCTGGATGTGTTCAATTTTCGAAACTTGTACAAGGTAAGATCGATGCACTTTCACGAAGTCAAACTCAGCCAATCGATCTTCCCAATATTTGAGAGTGCTGTGCAGCGTGAAAGATTTGCAAGCGGTAACGATCTTCACATAATCGCCCATTGCTTCGATATAAAGAATGTCGGCAATTACAACCTTTCGTACGGTATAAGAATCTTTAATAAACAAAAAATTGCGTGCGGGTGATTGAATGAATGAAGTGTACATAAAATAAGATTTTAATAGTAGAAATGGTTGGTGGCAACTTACAAGTTCAATTCAAAATTAGAAGGCAATTGCAATGCAACATAGATGTGGGTGCTGATTAACAGAGGCTTTAGATAGCTTAATAGAGTTAACAAAAAAACAACCGTTCATCCTTGTTATATGCAATTAAACAATTCAAGAAGTGGTCGGTTAAACTTTTAAAGAAATGAGAAGTCGGCACTGAAAATTAAGAGTTCTATAGGCTTATCTTAACAGTGATTTAAGGGCAGCATTCTACTTTGACCTTTAAATTCGTAAAAAATAAATCCATGATTAAAAAATTACTCTTCACCGCATTTGTAACATTCATTGCAGCATCCGCGTCAGCGCAGTTTAAAGCCGGTGACCAGTTTATTGGACCAACGCTTAGCTTTGGTTCGTCAAAAACTGAAAACGGTTCTACACAATCAAAAGCGAACAACTTCAATGCGAGTATTGATTTTGTAAGTTTCACCACTGCCCGAAAGGCATGGGGTGCGAGAATTGGCTATTCGGGTTCAAAAATTGAATACATACAACCAAGTTCAGAGCAGAAGACCAATGGAATGATGGCGAATGTTTTCTTGAAAAACTATGTCGGTTTCTTCCAGAAGTTCTATGCAGCAGTAGAGTATGGAGTAGGTTATCGCCAATCATTCAATAAAACTACCTCTCTTGGTTTCGAATCCAAATCAACTACCAACGGAGCGATGGTTTACCTGAGCCCTTCAATAGGAGCTCGTTTGAACAAGCGCTTATTATTGGAGGCGTCGTTGGCGAATTTTGCAGCCCTATCGTATGAAAAAACGAAGCCCTCGGGCTCTAATGCCGGGTCAACAACAGAAACATTTGGCTTTTATTCTTCTAATAGTTTGGGTAACTTTTTCTCCAATGTTGGGTTAGGATTAAAGATTCAATTAAACTAAAATAAAAAAGGGCGATTCGGTTGAATCGCCCTTTTGGATTTCTCTCATATTTGTTATTTCGACAAATACTTTTTTACTTTCTCGTGAATGGGAGCACTCAAAGGCAACATGGGCATACGAAGATGATTCTTCAATAGGCCTTGTTCAGCCATGAATGCTTTTACACCGGCAGGATTGTTTTCTGCAAACATCAAATCATAAGCTTCAATAAGTGGATCATTCTGAAGTTTCGCTGATTTCATATCTCCTTTTAAGGCTGTACGAACCATATCAGAGAATTCTTTCGGAAAGGCATTTCCGGCTACACTGATCACGCCTTCCATACCTGTACAAATTTGTGGAAACGCGAGGGCATCGTCGCCACTAACAACAAGAAAGCCTTCAGGACGATCACGCAAAATTTGCATGCATTGTCCCATATCGCCACTTGCTTCTTTAATACCCGCAATATTGGGCAGTTGAGCAAGGCGCAACGTGGTTTCTGCTGTCATGTTTCTTCCGGTTCTTCCCGGAACATTGTATAATAAGATTGGCTTTGGTGATTTCTCAGCCAACATTTTATAATGCTGATAAATACCTTCTTGAGAAGGTTTATTGTAATAGGGACTTGCACTCAACACCGCCACCGCTTTGTCGAGCGGGAAGATTTCTAAATCGTGCAGCAGACTTTGGGTATCATTTCCACCAATACCTACAACTACGGGAACGCGTCCTGCTACTTTTTCGTAAGTATATTGAATGATGGCAATTTTCTCTTCCTTACTAAGTGTGGGAGTTTCGCCGGTTGTACCTAAGGTAACAACGTATTCTACGCCACCTTTGATCACGTGTTCAATAACGTTACCCAAGGCTTCTAAATCAACATCCGAGTTGGCTTTGAATGGTGTAACCAATGCTACCCCTGTACCCCTTAACACAGAAACTAATGACATTTACTTTATCTTTTTAATCAATTACGATTTTGTTTCATCCCAGAAGCCCATCTTGTTGAACTTCTCGATGCGCTGTTGAATTCTTGTTTCAGGATCCAACGTTTCCAAGTATTCAATGGTATTTTTTAAGAAAGGCTTCAAGTTGTTAGCCGACTCTTGATAGTCCCAATGTGCACCTCCCGCCGGTTCAGGTACAATTCCGTCAATAAGACCGAACTCATGCATATAACCTGCGGTCAATTTCAATTGTTCGGCGGCTTTTTCTTTCTGATCCCAGCTTCTCCATAAAATTGAAGAACAGTTTTCAGGAGAGATCACGGTGTACCATGAGTTTTCCATCATGAAAACACGATCGCCCACACCAATTCCCAGAGCTCCACCGGAAGCTCCTTCGCCAATGATCACACAGATCACCGGAACTTTTAAGCGCATCATTTCATAAATGTTACGAGCGATGGCTTCTCCTTGACCACGTTCTTCGGCTTCCATTCCGGGATAGGCCCCGGGAGTATCGATAAACGTAACAATGGGTTTATTGAATTTCTCAGCCAATCGAAACAGGCGGAGTGCTTTTCTATAACCTTCGGGGTTTGCCATACCGAAATTGCGGTATTGGCGCATTTTGGTATTGATCCCTTTTTGGTGGCCTACTACCATTACGGTTTTACCGTCGAGAGAGGCGAAACCACCCACCATAGCCTTGTCGTCTTTTACATTTCTATCGCCGTACAGTTCTACAAAATCGGTAAAAACTTTGTCGATGTATTTCAGGGTGTATGGACGATCGGGGTGGCGGCTTAGTTGAACACGCTGCCAGGGGGTGAGGTTTTGGGTAATTTCTGTCCTTTTTTGGAGAACGGATTGTTGTAATTGATTGATAGTTACGCTATAATCAATTTTGGGGTTCTTTTGCGCATTGTGCAATTGAACCTCAATTTCTTCAAAAAGGTCTTTGATAGGCTTTTCAAACTCTAAGTACTGTCGGTTTTTATCCTGCGGCATAAGTGAGTTTTAAGAGGGTGTAAAATTAAGGGAACGGAGGATGGAAATTTCATATTTTTTTCTCGAAAAATTTGTTGGTTAATATGCAGATTCCCTTATCTTTGCACTCCCAAAACAACAAAATATGTTGTTAGGGAAAACAACCGAAGGATCGGTAGTTCAGTTGGTTAGAATGCCGCCCTGTCACGGCGGAGGTCGCGGGTTCGAGTCCCGTCCGGTCCGCAGAAAAAGAGTCGAAACTAAAGAGAAAAGTTTCGACTTTTTTATTTTACCCCCATCAAAAGAATTGCCGCCCTGTCACGTCTCG
>DGDD01000063.1 GCA_002385265.1 Chitinophagaceae bacterium UBA3961 | reverse complement strand
TATCCCCGACCTGATTTCTATTTTTGGGGAGAATCTGTAACCAACCAAAAGCCCATAATCATATCCTGGCTTTGACGGTTTATTTAACTGAATACTGTTTATGTTAATGCCGCCAATTGCTGTGAATGAAAAACGAGAAATATTTGGCTTCCCTCTGTTTGGCTTTGGGTTATTTGTAATGATGCTTGCCGTATCCTTTTCAATTTCTGCAATTTCCTCTTCTTTTACTAATTCAGTGTTTGGTAAAGTAGTTTTTTCTGGAACATTGATTCCTTCTGTATCTAAATTTAACTTGTTTTCGACAGCAATATCAGACCCGGATAATTTCTCATTGCTGATTTTTTTATCGAAAGCTTTAGCATTCCCGCCAACTTCATTTTCTTGCTCCTTTGATGGGGTAGTAAGGGATGTTCTATTCTTTGTATTCTTTTTCTCAGGAGAAGGAGTTGTATAACTTGTCTGCGTTTGGGACAATGACGATATGATTCTGCTTTTAGATTCTGTATTTTTTGGTGAATTATCAATATAGTCTTTTATGACTTTTACGTCTTGCATTTTTACATTTTCGTTCTCTCTATTTTCAGCAGGCGCAATAACATTTTGCTTTGTATCTGTTGGAGTTTGATTAGCATAATTTTCCTTTGAATTAAAATTGCCATGGAACCCCCAATAAGCCGTACCTGCAAGCAGACCAGCAAAGAGAAACCAGAACACAATAAACTTTCTCCGCCTTTTCTTTACCGGCATTTCAATATCAAGTCTTTCTTCCAGCTTGCTCCAGTCAGGAATAAAGCTCAGGTCGGTGTGCCTTTCAACAGCAAAACGAACTCTGTTGTCAAAAAAGAAATCATTTTGGTTAAACATATCTTTTATGTTTCATTTTTTTTTGTAATGCTTTTTGTAACCAGTGTTTGGCTTTAAAAAGATTTGACTTGGATGTACCCTCAGTTATGCCAAGGATGCCGGCTACTTCCTCATGTGTGTACCCATCAATCACAAATAAGTTGAACACCATTTTATATGCAGGCGGTAACTCCATAACAGTCTCTAATATTTCATTGTAACTCATTGCATCTAATACAGATTCAGAATCGTCGCTTATTTCTGCCATCAGCAACACATTTGCTTCACTAAATTCAAGTTTGGGGTGAAACTTATTACGATAATTGATACAATTGTTGATTAGCACTTTTTTAAACCAGCCTTTAAACGCAGCTTCGCTATATCCATAAATATCCTCATTGTACAGGTGAAGATTTTTAAATACTTTTACAAATCCGTCGCATACGAGATCCTGCACTTCAATTTTACTTGAAGCGTACCTGTAGCAAACATTGGCTGCAAACTCTTTCAGCCAGTCAAAGAACAACCTCTCATGTGAACGACTGTTCTTGCGGCATCCGTCGAGCAAATGTTTCAGTTCCTCGTTACAATATGACAACTATTAATATTTTGGTTTTAAAGCGGTTTTATATTGGTACAAATATTTGTAGAAAAGGGTTGCCCCAAACAAAAAATTTCAGCATTTTTATTAAAGACTGCCTAAAGTCGTTTTATTGAGTTGTTGCCGTTTTATGAATTTAATTTTCAAAAGGCAGGGTTACTTCAGCCGAACTCCAACGAGATCTATTTTTTTTCAGGCAGATTTCGATTCCTGTTGGTCATTAGCTCTACTATAACCAGCGCTGCGGAATATGATAGCAAACAGAATAAGTATAGTTGCAACAATCCAATACGCAAGATGGTCAGACCATATCATAATTATTCCACCCATTACCACACCTGCAACCTGGCCCAAACTATTAACGGCACTAAAAATACCCAACGATGTTCCATATTCTTTTCCAGAATCCTTTGTAACAAGTGAGGTCAGGCTCGGTGTGAGGATTGCTATTCCGAGTGAAATGAAAGAAACGTAAAACAAAATCCATCCCATTTCCCTTGACAGAGTAAGCATAAACAGACCAATACTCAGTAACAGGCAACTGAAAGGCAATAATGCCTTTTCACCTTTCTTTTCTATCAACCATGCAATGGGGCCTAATTGCAATAAGCCCATCAGCAACCCACAAATAATAAGAACAATGCTCATTTGCTTTGGGCCAAACAAAAAAAATCGTTGTGAATGAATGGCAAATGTGCCTTCAAACATGGAGTGTGCAAGCTGGCCGAAGAAAGATAATGCCAACAATAGGATGAACGCTTTTTTAAGGGATTTAAAGTTTGGGATAAAAGATATTTTTGTTTTTGTTGCACTTTCATCTATTGTTTTACTTGAAAATTGCAGTGATTCCGGCAAAAAAATAAAATATAGAATTAGTACTATTAAGGTAAGCAAAGAAGAAAAAATAAATGGTGAGGAAAAATTGTTGAGTGTGAACTGTGTGAATAGAAATTTAAAGTGAATGCTGATATTTGAAAAAAGATTGCCCAGCAAATGGCCGGTAACAGCCCCTAATCCTGCTACGCCATTCAATATTGCAAAATTCTTTCCTCTTTTTTCTTTTGGAGTTTTATCTGCAATGTATGCCCCTGATGCAGTTACAAAAGAGGCTGTAAAAATTCCTGCTATCAAACGGGAGAAATAAAGCAGCACCAGACTTTCACCCAATGAGAAAATAAAGGTTGAAATCGAAAATCCTGCGATGCCTGTTAAGATGAGTGGCCTTCTCCCAACTTTATCAGATAGTGAACCGAGGTATGGTGCAAAAAAGAATTGTGTTAGCGGGAAAGCACCAGTTATTAATCCTATATGAAGGGAAACTCTATTGGATGAAATCTCCCTGTACGACAGAATCTTCTCAATGTAAAATGGAAGTACCGGAAGTGTCATTCCAAAGCCAGTCATTACCAAAAAAACTCCGCAAAGAAGTATTATTTTTCCTTTGTCGTATTTTTTCAACTCAATCATGTAAAATATTTTCAGCCATCGTTCCTACATTTTCATTCCCTCCATTGGATTTGCGCCTTTCTTAAAAATAAATTCACTGTTTAACAAATAAGCCCCGGTTATCACAACTATATCTCCTGACTGAAGACCTGATTTTATCTCAACCCTTTCTCCATCTTCCATACCTATTTCAACCATCCTGCTTTTGAAAGTATGGTTACCTGTTTGTACCCAAACAGATGCACCAGTGCCGGTGCGGAGTACTGCATCTGATGGCAGGGTTAATGTGTTTACCTGTTTGCCTTTTATAGTTACATAAGCAGGCATGCCGGGCTTTAATAGTTTTCCAGAGTTGGCTACATTTACCCGTAGCAGGGTAATACGGGTTTGGGGATTAATTTCAGGATTCATGAATTCAATCTTTCCAATTGTTTGCTTGCCCGGCAAATCAGGGAATTGAACCGAGGCAAATGCATTATTATCTATCTGCGATAATTGGGATGTGTAAACCTGTGCTTCTGCCCAAAGGGTTGATAAATCCGCTATCCGAACAATTGTACCACCTTCCATAGCATATTCACCTTCCCTTATATCCAATGTGGTAATATACCCTGCAACAGGGCTATAAAAAGTAGTAAGAGATGTTGTAGTTTTTTTTGCTGCTATTTCCTGTATTTGTGTTTCAGATAAGCCCCACAGCAGCAATTTATTTTTTGCACTTTGTAATAATGCCGTAAAATCAATTAGGGGATTATCAAGTGTTTTCTGTTTTTCCAGTGCCAGTATATATTCCTGCTTGGCATTATTCAGTTCTTCACTGTATATATCAAATAGTTTATCCCCTTTACTAACATAGTCGCCAAGATTTTTAAAATAAAGCCGTTCAATTCTACCCATCACTCTTGCGCTTACCGCATTTATATTTCGCTGGTCGGCATTTAATGTTGCGGTAAGCACCATCTGGTCGCCAATCATTCCGCTACGGATAGTATCTGTTGAAATATTCCCCAATTGTATTTGCTGGTCACTAAGTTGAACCTCATTAGGGTCTTTTGAAATGCCTTTTTTTGCTTCTATCAGTTTCATGCCACATATAGGGCAATTGCCCGGTTTATCCTGCATTACCTGCGGGTGCATTGAACAGGTATAATATACATCGTTCATTTCCATATTATGTTCTGCCTGTGCTGGAGTTTTTGTATTCTTATTTTTGCAGGCGGCAAATAAAAACACAAGCACTGCTGCGATAAATAACTTTTTCATCTTTTAAATATTTTATTGTTACCGGCTATCAATATCATTATTATCTTTTTCTGCTTAGTATTATTTCATCGTCTTTAGTTTTCTATTTTGTCAGTCTTTATCCCTGATTTTTATAAAACTTTCGCTATCCATTAAAAACTGTGCATTTGCTGCCACTGAATCTGTAACAGTGATACCTCCTGTAATCTGAATTAAATTTTTGTAGCTTACTCCCGTCTCTATTTTTTGTGCTTTATACCCGTTGCCACTTCTTACGAAAACAACTTTCTCAAGGCCAAGTGATAGTATTGCTTCTTTTGGCAACCATTCTGCATTTACCGGGTTGCTGAATATAGTAGCCTGTACCTGGCTACCGATGGGCAATTGTAAAACACTATTATCTACATTTACTCTTGCTGTCAGCGTTTTACTTCCTGGCCTGAAAAAAGGTTCAATAAAATAAATAGAATTTTGAAAATTTTTGTCAGGCTTAGCCTCGGGTACAATTCTTACTTTATTGCCGACTTTAACAAATGTCTGGTCTGATGGATAAATATTGAGCAAAGCCCAAACTTTATTGGGATTATAAACTCGAAAAACTGTTTGCCCTTTTTGTAAATACATACCTTCTTTAAGGTTCAGTTCCTGGGTTGTTAAAGATATGGCTTCATTCATTTCAGGAGTTTCCGTTGTGGTGCTGTTCATTCCCATATTCGATGCGTCATGAATATGCCCACTGTAGCGGCTGTAAACCGAAACAGTAAAAAGTGTTTTTTGACTGTTTATTACCTGCTGCAATTGGTCTGATGGAAAACCAAGTAATAATAATTTTTCTTTAGCAGCACTAATTAATGAATTATTGGATGGGTCGTTCTTTATCAGGAATAAAAGATTTTGCTGTGCAGTAAGTAACTCCGGACTGTAGATATCCATAATCTTTTGGCCTTTTTTAATCACCTGATATCGAAACCGTACATACAGTTTTTCAATTCTGCCGCTTATACGGGCAGATATGGCACCAACTTCAGAAGTGTTGTATGCGGTATATCCAAGCGCATTAATTTCTATTGGTTCTTCACTTTTCATTAAGGTAGTGGCAGGTATGGTAGAGATTGCATAGCCATTAGTAGGTTTAAGTAAAGTATGCAGAGAAACATCATGTATTTCCTTGCTTTCCTTTTCTTTTTTTACCAGCTGCATTCCGCAGATGGGGCAGTTGCCGGGTTTATCACGAATGATTTGCGGATGCATAGAACAAGTGTACAATACTTTATCATCTGCGGTGGTCATATCCATATCCCCACTCTTACTATCCATCTTCATATTTTCCATACCCGTCATTCCTTCGTGTTGTGTATGTGTATCATTTTTTGGAAGCAGTACTTTAAAGTATATCCATGCGGCCACTGCCAGTAAAACCAGCACCGATGTTATAATGATTGCTATTTTCTTTTTTTTCATAATTGATTAATAAAATATTTTAAGCCAATTGATATTGTAACATCATGCCGTCATCTTCATGTTCAAGATTGTGGCAATGGAAAACGAATACACCTGTTAACGTTGAAAATGGAATGATGATTTTTACTATTTCACGGGGCATTACTAAAACAGTATCTTTCCATCCGCTCTCGGAAGCTAACAACTGTGCCCGGCCACCGCTTCTTTCCAATACCTGAAAATGTACGCCGTGCAGGTGCATAGGATGCGGCTCATCACCCTGTGAATTATCAAATACCCATATCTCTGTTGCATTAGCTGTTACATTTTCATCAATCCTGCTTTTATCATAAATCTTATCATTGATTCTGTGAATACCAGTCATATTCATGCCACTGCTCATTTGCATGGCATTTATAATAAAGTTCCTTGTCTTTGAAGATGAGGAAGGAGAAATAGCATTAACAGAAGAAAGCGAAGCAGGTAAAGTAAACCCATCACTTACGGTTTGTGTTACCTTAAACTTCATAATCTTAAACCCTTGCTTACCCTGTGCACTGCCAGCATTATCAAACATCTTGCTTTCTAAAAATATGTCAGTGCCTATGTTAAGCCCGGCAAAGTTTACCAGCACATCTAATCTTTCGCCTGGTGCCAATATAATGTTTTTAACTGCTATAGGATTTTTTAATAACCCACCATCATTGCCAATAATAATTAAATCAGCATTATTACTTAAAGCAAGGTTATAGATACGGGCATTAGAACCATTTAATATCCGTAACCTGTAGAATCTTGTTGCAACCTCTGTGTAAGGAGATGCTTCTCCATTTACAATAACTGTTTCGCCCATATAGCCTGACATTACTTCTCCCATAGAGGGGTTATAAGCTATGCCAGATGCAGTCAGTCGTTTGTCCTGTATTACCAAGGGGATTTCATAAATACCAGAGGGCAGGTTTAAAGCAGCTTCTTCTGCATCGTTAATTATAAACAAACCGGCTAAACCCTTGAATGCTTGCTTTGCAGTTGCCCCATCTGGATGCGGATGATACCAGCATAGTCCTGCACGTTGATTAATGGGAAACTGGTAATTAAAACTGCTGGCTGGATTTATTAGAGCTTCCGGATGACCATCCATATTAGCTGGTATTTTTAAACCGTGCCAGTGGATATTACTTTTTTCAGAAAGATTATTCTGAAAATTAATGTTGGCATTAATGCCACTATTAACACGGATAGTAGGGCCCAATATTCCATTGGCCTGGTAGCCCAATACAGAAATATTGCTGCCATTGATATTTGCCATTGTTGCCTGAGCCGTTAATGCTGTATTGCCTGTTACTGTGTTGGGAATGGGTAATAACCTGCTGAAATTTCCTTCTGTTACGGGAACCGGTTGCCCGCCCATATTCATATTTCCTCCATTCATCATGTTGTTCTTATTACATGCTGCTAAAATGGCTGTAATGGAACCCGCTGTTAATATACTGCCTGCTCCAAGTCCTGTGTTTTTTATAAACTCTCTACGTTTCATAGTTGAAAGATTTTGTGTGAATAATTATTTTATTTGTAAGATTCTTTCCAGTTCCACCTGCATTATCAGCAATTCCTGTAATTGTTTTAGATATTCAAGTTGGGTCATGTTCAATGTTTCCCATGCATCGAATAATTCAAACAATTCCTCGGTATTCTGTTCATAGGACAATTGATAAGTTTGGTAGTTTCTGCGAAGGGCTGGCAGGATTTTTTCTTCATATAATTTGATTTGTTTGTTTTTATTGAGGATGTCAGTTCGCATACCATAAGCCATCCCTGTTGATTCATTTAAAATCATCTTCTTTTGTTGCGTTAATGATTCATTTTTCCATTTCAGGCTTTCAATATTGGCTTTATTCATTTTAGCTGACCACCGGGCCATTGGCAAACGCACCATCGCCATTGCTGTAAATTGCATGGGCTGTCGTGCCCAGCCATAAGCATTCTCAAACCGGAAACCAAACTCCGGCAGTAGCCTTGTCCTTTCAGTTTCCTGTTTTAATATGTTCACATACATTTCTTTTTCGATAGCCTTTATATCACTCCTGTTAGTTATAAATAGTGTAGTATCAAATACTATACTTTGATAATCCTTTATGATATAAGAAGTGTCAATATCGAAGTCAACTGTTTTATCACGGTACATTAATGTGTTGATATTGTATTTTCTTTGCTTTATTTCATTCTCCAGCATAATTCTCATACTTTGTACATTTGCAAGGGCTGCCTTTGCTTTGTAGTAGGCGTTAATCTTTTCAAGCCCGTTTTTATACCGTATTTCAGCGCTTTGAATCATATAATTTAAAAGCTTTTCATTGTCATCTAAAATCAACAACTGCTTTTTGATTATTATCCATTCATAATAATTCTTCTTTGCATCAGCATATAGTTGATTTAGTGTATAACCTTTCTTTTCTTTTTCTACAGATGACATGGATGACATGTATTTATAATCTGCATTTAACCGTTTGGGGTTAGGTATAATTTGTTGTGCTGCTATGGTATATTGTCCCATACCAGGCTGCCCGTTCATTGACTTCCAGTAACGGGGAGCATAGGGTGTCATAAAAAATCCAGATGACAGTTCGGGGGCCATCCAGCTTTTAGCGCCTTTGGCAGCTTCATCCAATGAACGAACTTCCGCATCGTACATTTTCAAAGTTGGGTTACTTAACTGAATAGAATCCAGAATTGAACCAATGTCTGTTGTTTTTTGAGCATAAGTCGGGCGAACAAATAGGACTGTGAGACCAAAAAATAAATAAAATACTTTTTTCATGAAATAATTTTTTATATCGTTTACTTTTTCATTTCTATAATTCATTTACACAGCTATTGCTGTTTTCAAAACAATTCAGATTATAAATAGTAGTTGAAGCAATATTATCTAAGGCTGTATTAGTTAAAAAAGCCTGGTGACTTGTAATAAGCACATTATTAAATGTCAGCAACCTCGAAATAGTGTCATCCTGCAGCACATCTTCAGAATGGTCTTCGAAAAATAATCCTGATTCTTCTTCATAAACATCAATGCCCAGGTAACCAATTTGTCTTTTTTTTAAGCCTTCAATAACATCCTTTGTATTAATTAAAGCTCCCCGGCTGGTATTAACAAGCATTACACCGGGCTTCATT
Source organism: Chitinophagaceae bacterium UBA3961 (assembly GCA_002385265.1). Classification (GTDB taxonomy): domain Bacteria; phylum Bacteroidota; class Bacteroidia; order Chitinophagales; family Chitinophagaceae; genus Endoryza; species Endoryza foliicola. The sequence goes on along the minus strand of DGDD01000063.1, from coordinate 447 downwards.
TTACCAATAGATAAAGCATTAATCATGTAACGGGTAGCAGAAGTAAACGGCACATGAAGCGTTATGATATCCGACTCTTTATATAATCTTTCGTAATCTGTATAAAGAACACCATATTTTTCTTTAAGCATTTCATTCTCCACCTGGTCTGTAGCAAGGATTTTGCAATCGAATCCATAAAGTATCCGGGCAACAACTGCTCCTATTTGCCCTGTACCTATAATGCCCACCGTTTTACCGTGCATATCAAACCCAGTCAAACCATCTAATGAAAAATTTAAATCATGTACCCGGTTATTGGCACGGATAAGTTTACGGTTTAGCGCCAGCATTAATGCTACTGCATGTTCCGCCACTGCATAGGGAGAATAAGCAGGAACCCTGGCGATACGAAAACCAAGTTGTTTTGCTTTCTCAAGATTAACATGATTGTACAGATCGGAAGAG
>DGDD01000260.1 GCA_002385265.1 Chitinophagaceae bacterium UBA3961 | reverse complement strand
GTATAACAGAATACTCAGCCCCTAATCTGTGGTAAATCTGTCATAATTTGTGCGAATCTGTGGTCAAAAAAAATATTCACCGCAAACATAGGAGAGCGCAGAGATTCCCAAAGAATTCGCAAAGCGAGTGTTGATTTTTTTAATAAAAAGGTGGCGGAAGAAATAAAGGACGGGGGAAGAAGAGACTTCGCTATCTCTTGGCGGTCTGCGCGGCGAACTTAAAAACTTAAAACTAAAAAACTCAAAAACTTATAACTCACATCTCTCTACTCTCCCTCACATCTATCACCTTCATTTGCACCGACTTCACTCCGTTCCATTCGTTCTCATCCAACGTAAACACCACATCCACGGGATTGCCGGAACTTACTAGCGGGAAAAAATCTTTCATTCCAAATCCAATGCCGCCAACAATAAATCCGTCTTGTTTGAATTGAACTTTGAGGTGGTCACCTTTTACTAAAGCCGACTTACCCGTATCCGTTACCTTTCTACAAACAAAAACCGGTTTGTTGTTCTCCGGACCAAAAGGCTCCATTTGTTGTAAGATATTATAGAAATTAAGGTTGATGTCTTTCAGCGTAATTTCTGAGTCAATCACAATTTCGGGTATCAATTGCTCAGGCTTAATGGTAGACGCCACCTGTTTCTCAAATGCTTCCCGAAAAGCATCAATTTTTGTGGCTTCTAAGGTCATGCCTGCAGCTGCATAGTGACCACCATATCCTAGTAAATAATCTTTACATGCATGGATGGCTTCGTATAAATTGAATCCGGGTACACTGCGAGCACTTCCCGCCGCATATTCGCCCGATTGGGTGAGTACAATGGTGGGTCGATAATAAGAGTCAATCAGTCTTGAAGCTACAATACCCACCACACCTTTGTGCCATGTGGGTTGGTACACTACCGTTGATTTACGGTCTTGCCATTCCGGATTCGATTGAATCATTTGTAGAGCTTCGTCTGTGATCGACTTATCGGCTTCTTTTCGATCTTTATTATCGGAATGCAATTGTTCTGCATAGTGCTTTGCTTCTTCCTGCGTTTCGGCAATGAACATCATGACAGCTTTTCTTGCATCGTCCATTCTACCGGCCGCGTTCACACGAGGCGCAATCATGAATACCAGATCACTGATCACTAGATCGTTCATACGGGCGCTGAGTTCTTTTAAAGCGAGTATGCCAACATTGGGGGTCGTATTGGCTTTCACCAATCCATAGAATGCCATAATTCGGTTCTCTCCGGTCATGGGCACAATATCTGCAGCGATGGCAGTTGCCACCAAATCCAAATATTGTTGCGCTCGTTCAGCAGGCAAGTTCATTTCTTCGCAAAGTGCACTGATGAGTTTGAAACCTACGCCGCAACCGCATAGCTCTTTGTAGGGATATTCGCAGTCAGACTGCTTTGGATTCAAAATTGCCACTGCAGGCGGCAAAACAGAATCGGGAAGGTGGTGATCGCACACCACAAAATCAATAGCTAACTCTTTTGCATAGCCGATCAAGTCGACAGACTTAATGCCGCAGTCGAGCGATATGATGAGTGTAAATCCTTCTTGTTTAGCAAAATCGATTCCTGCTTTTGAAATGCCGTATCCCTCACGATAACGATGGGGAATGTAGAAGTCAAGTAAGTTTTTATCGTACACTGAGCACAGGAAGCTGAACATGCAAGCAACAGAGGTGGTGCCGTCTACATCGTAATCGCCAAACACCAGTATTTTTTCTTTTCGTTCCATGGCCAGCAGAATGCGTTTTACGGCTTTCAGCATGTCTTTCATGAGCCATGGGTCGTGGAGGTCGTTGAGTTGAGGTCGAAAATAGTGTTTGGCTTTTTCATAGGTACAAATGCCTCTTTGCGCGAGAATGGCGCACAAAATGGGATGAATTTTCAGGCTGGCCTGCAATTCTTTGGCTAGGGCATCGGGTGCCTTCAGTATATTCCATCGTTTCGGCATGCAACAATATAGATCAGGGTATTAATAGGAACGGTCTGTGGTAAAACGGACCAGCTCTTCCATGGCTTCACGTACTTCTTTGTTATCGAAGCTGTGAAGGATGGCCAGCGCTTCATCACGGAAAGTAATCATTTTTTGAGTAGCATATTCAATTCCGCCTTTGTGATTTACAACATCAATTACCTGCGCCACTTTTTTAGGGTCTTTGTTTTGATTTTTGATGATGTAAATAAGTTCTCTGCGTGTTTTGGGATCGCAGTTATTGAGCGTATAGATGAGTGGTAGGGTCAGTTTTTTCTCTTTGATATCGTTTCCTGTGGGTTTGCCTACATTGGCTTCGCCGTAATCGAAAAGGTCATCTTTAATTTGGAAGGCCATGCCCACTTTTTCACCGAAAACTCTCATTTTTTCGGCTTGCTCTTCATTTTTAGTGCTTGAATAAGCTCCGGCGGAGCAAGCTGAGGCAATCAGAGAGGCTGTTTTGCCCTTGATGATATCGTAATACACCTGTTCGTTGAGGTTTAGGGTCCGGCTTTTTTCGAGCTGCAAAAGCTCTCCTTCGCTCATTTCACGAACGGCGCGGGTGAGTATTTGGAGGATTCTAAAATCGTCGTTGTCAAGGGATAGCAAAAGACCTTTGGCCAGCAAATAATCGCCCACCAACACCGAAATTTTGTTTTTCCAGAGGGCATAGGTCGAGAAAAAATTGCGTCTTTCGAGGGATTCGTCCACCACATCATCATGAACAAGAGTGGCCGTATGCAATAGTTCTACCAGAGATGCCGTTCTATAGCTAGCTTCGGTAATTGATCCGCACAGTTTGGCCGATAAAAGAACGAACATTGGCCGCAGTTGTTTACCCTTCCGATTCACAATAAATCTCATGATCCGGTCCAATAGGGGCGTCTGGCTTTTAACAGCCTCCTTGAATTTTTTGTCAAATTCCTGTAATTCGTCCTGTAAAATGGCCTGAGCTAATTTCATCCGGTTGAGATATTGTTTGGGGAAACGGGGGCAAATTACTACTAAGATTTTTAATAACCGAGCATCATTTTTGGGAGGTAACCTGTCTTAATTGCATGAACTACAATTCACTATTTAAAATTGGACCCTCAAAAAAATTTGTAATTTAACAATCAATTTATAAATTTGCACCAACTTAGGTTTTTAGGCAATCTTAATCCTTCATATAAAAAACAGTTATGGCAAGTAAAAAGTTTTCGATTTTATTAGGGGTACTTTGCCTGTCAGCATCAGGTGCTTTCGCCCAAATTGGCGGTAGCTACGATGTACAGGACTCCTCCGTAATCCCTTCCAAGAGGTTACCTCAACACACAGAATTTATGGCGCACAACTACGCCTTCCCTGCTCTTCCAAGAAATCAGTGGGAATTAGGTCTTAAGTTGGGTGCATTCTCCGTTTCAGGCGACGTAAGAAGCCGTTTCCCAGGGTTTGGTGCAGGTTTGCACGTTCGTAAAGCCCTCGGATATGTATTTTCATTAAGAGGTGAATTAGCGTACGGAACCTCTAAAGGTTTGAACTTCAGCCCTTCATACGGCTACAGAAGAAACCCGGCCTGGTATCCTACGTATAATGCTACTGTTCCTGTATACTACAACTACAAAACCAGTGTTTGGGATTTGAGTTTACAAGGGGTAGTAACCATGAACAATATTCGTTTCCACAAATCGAAGACCGGATTTAATATCTATGGTTTCGGAGGTATCGGTGGTTCTATCTACGATACTAAGATCGACGCATTGAATGCTCAAGGAAACCCTTACGATTTCTCTACCATCCCTGGTGGTGGTTACAGCAACCGTAAGAACATCCGCAAAGCGTTGAAAAACTTATTGGATGGCAACTACGAAACACAAGCTGAAACAGACCCATTACAACCAAAGTTGTTTGGTAAGTCGTTCAAGCCAGCATTCGTTTCTGGTGCCGGTATCCAAATTAAATTGAACAAGAAATTGAGCTTGGCGTTGGAAGATCGCTTCACTGTAATCAAAACTGACTTGTTAGACGGTCAGCAATGGCAAGAAGGTGATGTGAACGCTCCTGCACAAACAAGAGATTTCGATTCATACAACTTCCTTTCTGCTGGTTTAAACATCGCAGTAGGTGGTAAATCAGTTGAACCTTTGTGGTGGGTAAATCCTTTGGATTATGCTTACAACGAAATCAACAAGCCTCGTCACATGCAACTTCCTAAGCCAGTATTGGATGATAAAGATGGTGACGGTGTAACTGACCAGTTCGATAACGAACCTAATACTCCTGCAGGTGCTCCTGTTGACTCTCACGGTGTAAGCCGCGATACAGATGGCGACGGTGTTCCTGACTATAAGGATAAAGAATTGATCACTCCTTCTCAGTGCCAACCAGTTGATGCTGATGGAGTTGGTAAATGTCCAGAGCCTAATTGCTGCAAAGAAATCATGGCTAAATTAGAAAGCGGTGAATACGGTAAAAAACAAAAATGTGATATCGGTGCATTACCTAGCATCACATTCAAAGGCAAAACTGTAACACTGTCTAATGATGCAAAAGCTTTGTTGGCAAGCGTAGCTCAGAAAATGAAGCAAAGTGCAGATTGTAAAGTAGCTGTAGTAGGTTACTGCAATTCTAGCAAAGCTGAACAACAATTGAGCTGGGATCGCGTGAACGCAATCATCAACTACCTCGTTGAAAAAGAAGGAATCAGCGATAGTCGTTTTGTGTTCAAGTTCGGTCAGGAAGGTGGCGACTGCAACACTGTTGACCTGCAAGATGGTACCGGTGAAGAAGGTCCTAACACAGTTCCTGCTCCACACCCCAACTTACGTCGCAAAGGTTAATTCCTAACTGTTTTTAGCATATATAAGAACCCTCCCCTTGCCGGGAGGGTTTTTACTTTATATTAACGCTCTGATTTTGGACATCTTAGGGAATCCTTCCATTTTTGCCCACAATCCCTTAACTTTGTGCTCCTTTATGAGATTTTTAACCATCCTCGCATTTGTAGTTTTTGGCCTCACTTCCTGTACCGAATTTTCGAAAGTGCAGAAGAGTACGGATTATGATTATAAACTCCGTATGGCCGATAAATACTATGTAAACAAGAAATACAATTACGCTCAGCAGTTGTACGAGGAGTTATTCCCTCTTTTGAAGGGCCAGCCTCAATTTGAGGATGTGTTTTATAAGTTCGCGTACTGCTCTTATTATTTAAAGGATTGGCTTCAAGCTGAAAGCTTGTTCAAGCAGTTCACAGAAGTGTTTCCAACCAGTATTCGTGCGGAGGAAATGGAGTACATGAGAGCTTATACGTATTACCGCCAGAGCCCCAAGCAAGAACTGGATCAAACCAATACGGCAAAAACCATAGGTTTGATGCAAACTTTCATCAATACGCACCCCGCCTCTACAAGAAACAAAGAAGCCAACGAGATCATCGATCTTTGCCGTGCTAAATTGGAACTGAAAGAATTCAAGAGTGCGGAATTGTATTACAATTTGGGACATTACCGCGCAGCTGCGATCGCTTTTTCGAGCCTCATGGAGAAATTCCCTGATTCGGAGAAAAGCGAAGATTACAAGCTTCAGGTGATCCGTGCCTATTATTTGTTTGCCAGCAATAGTATAGATGAGAAAAAATTAGCTAGATTTGAGCAAGTAGTGAATGAATGCAACGATTTTACCGATCGTTTCCCCGATAGCAAACTAATTAAAGAAGTAGAGCGTTATTTGAATCAATCACAAAACAATATTAAAGCCATACAAAATGAGCCGGTTACGAAGACAAATTAGTGCCAATACAGCCAATGTGGCTGAAACAAAAGACCTCAACGTTATTAAGGGTAAAACTGGTAACGTATACGAGTCTATTTCGATCATCGCTAGAAGAGCGAACCAGATCAACGTTACGTTGAAAGAAGAATTACACAATAAGTTGGAAGAATTCGCAAGCCATACCGATAGCTTGGAAGAAATCCACGAAAACAAAGAGCAAATTGAGATTTCAAGAGCTTATGAGCGTATGCCAAACCCAGCATTATTGGCTACTCAAGAGTTTTTGGAAGACAAGATCTATCACCGCAAAAACGAAGAAGATCTTTTCAGTTAATTCTTTCTGAAATGTATTGCAAGCGACAATGATCATCATTGTCGCTTTTTATTTTTATACCCTGACATCAAACCACTAATTTTATTCCATGAAGTTTCAAGGGAAGAAAATATTGATCGGTATTTCCGGAAGTATTGCTGCCTACAAGATCATATTATTAGTTCGCGCTCTTGTAAAAGAGGGGGCAGAGGTAAAAATTGTAATGACCAAGGCCGCTGCAGATTTTGTTTCTCCTTTAACCCTTTCTACACTGTCTAAAAATCAGGTTGTAACGGAGCTTTTCTCTGATGCGGCATGGTCGAATCATGTGATGATGGGGCGTTGGGCCGATGTGATGTTGGTAGCGCCTTTGAGCTGTAATACCCTCGCAAAAATGGCTTCCGGGCTCTGCGATAATATGTTAATGGCAACCTATTTGTCGGCTACTTGTCCGGTTTGTGTGGCTCCTGCCATGGACGAGGACATGTGGCACCATCCAACTACCAAGCAGAATTTGAATAAACTAGAATCCTTTGGAAACGCCATTATTCCTGTTGGAAAAGGCGAATTGGCCAGTGGTTTGCATGGAGAAGGTCGAATGGCTGAACCCGAACAAATAATGGAATTTATCTACAATCGATATTTTGGGGAGAAAGACTTGGCGGGTAAGAAGGTGTTGATCACTGCCGGACCCACTTATGAATCCATTGATCCTGTGCGTTTCATTGGCAATCATTCCTCCGGAAAAATGGGCATCGCTATAGCCGATGAAATGAGTAGAAGGGGAGCCGAAGTAACATTGGTGTTAGGGCCTAGTTCGCACAAGCCTCGTGAGGCATCAGTAAAAGTTCTGGCGGTTCGTTCGGCGGAGGAAATGTACCAGGCCTGTGTGGGAAGGTTTGAAGGTGTAGATATCGCCGTAATGTCGGCAGCTGTAGCTGATTACACTCCAGAAGAAGTGTCAGAAGAGAAAATTAAAAAGAAAGAGGGTAATTTAACGCTAACGCTCAAGAAGACAAAAGATATTTTAAAGTCATTAGGAGGCTTAAAGAAGCCCAGTCAGGTTTTGGTAGGGTTTGCTTTGGAAACAACCAATGAACGCGCCTATGCGCAGGAAAAGCTGGTTTCCAAGAACTGTGACCTCATTGTCCTGAATTCCCTGAATGATTCAGGCGCGGGATTTGGTCATGATACCAATAAGATCACCATCTTTGCAAAAAACGGCGCTGAATGGACCTACGAGCAGAAATCGAAGCAACAAGTAGCCGTTGATATCGTTGATAGAATTGTAAACATCCAATAAATGAGAATCCGATTTTTGATCGTATTGTTGATGAGCTTTGGCTTGACTGCCTCATTGCAGGCCCAGGAATTGAATGCCCGCGTAGCAGTGAATGCTTCGTTGATTAGCTCACAAACGGACAAGAAAGTATTTCAGACCCTTCAAACAACCCTGATCACTTTTTTGAACAACCGTAAATGGACCAATGATACCTACCAGCCTCAGGAAAAAATCAATTGTAATTTTCTGATCACCATCAAAAAAACGGTGGCCGACAATGTATACAGTGGCACATTGGTGGTTCAAGCGGCTCGTCCCATTTTCAATTCCAGTTACCAATCGCCTCTCATTAATTTTCAAGACGAATCGTTTACATTCAAATATGTAGAATACCAGCCGGTGGAGTTCAATGAGAATCGCGTATCTGGCTCCGATCCACAAGTATCGAACCTGTCTGCAACTTTGGCGTATTATGTATATCTATTGTTAGGGCTCGACTATGATTCGTTCTCGTCAAGAGGTGGAGATCTGTTTTTTCAAAAGGCTCAGCAAATCGTAAACAATGCTCCTGATGGCAGAGACATAACGGGTTGGAAGCCATTTGACAGTCAGCGCAACCGGTATTGGTTAGCCGAAAATTTAGCCAATAATAAGTATGCATTGATTCATGATATCATTTATGGATATTATCGTTTGGGTTTGGACATGATGTATGAAAACGAAGAGGAAGGACGCAATGCCTTGCTTAATGTGGTGAACTTGATCAATACTTTAAACACCGATAATCCGAATTCGATGATCGTACCTTTCTTCTTTCAAGGAAAGGCAACGGAGATCGTAAAAGCATTGAAGAAAGCGGATCCTGAAGCAAAAACCAGGGCGAGAGACATTTTAGCAAAGATTGATATAACCAATTCGAATCTGTATAAACAAGAATTAAAGTGAGATTAGGCCTTGTAATGATAGTATTGTTATTGATCGCTTGTGGCGAATCTAAAGAAGTTCCTAAGGATGTAATTCCTCAGGAAAAAATGCAATTGATTTTGTGGGATATGATTTTAGCCGACCGGTATTCCAATCAATTTCTGATAAAGGACACCGCAAAACTGGATTTGAAATTGGAAACATTTAAGCTTTACGACGAAGTGTTTCAGGTACATCAGATCGATAAAGAACGTTTTGTAAAGAGTTATAAATTTTATTTGTCGCGCCCCGATTTGTTAAAAGCCATGTTCGATACTTTATCGGTGCGTGCGAATAAAGAGAAGGAAACGCTGTACAAGCCAACTCCTTCAACGCCGGCCCCAAAGCCGCAATAGAAACGAATTAAAGCTTGCTTGTTATGAATAAAGTAGTGTTGAACGCCGCTGCTGCCATCGCCGATATCAAAGACGGCGATACCTTGATGCTCGGAGGCTTTGGTCTCTGTGGTATTCCGGAAACTAGTATTGCAGCACTTGTTGAGAAAGGCGTAAAGAATTTGACTTGTATCTCCAACAATGCCGGAGTCGACGATTTTGGATTGGGTCTTCTCCTCCAAACCCGGCAAATCAAAAAAATGATGAGTTCATATGTGGGTGAGAATGCTGAATTCGAGCGTCAGTTGTTGAGCGGTGAATTAGAAGTAGATTTAATTCCGCAAGGAACTCTTGCCACCCGCATTCAAATGGCGGGAATGGGTATCCCCGCTTTCTTTACTCCTGCCGGCTATGGAACAGAAATAGCTGAGGGCAAAGAAGTACGCGAGTTCAATGGAAAACATTATTTGATGGAAATGGCGCTGCATGCCGATTTCGCGATCGTAAAAGCCTGGAAAGGTGATACCATGGGCAACCTTGTGTTTCGAAAATCGACCCGCAACTTTTCAACCTCAATGGCAAAGGCTGGCACCATCACCATTGCTGAAGTGGAAGATTTGGTAGCGCCGGGAGAACTCGATCCCGATCAAATTCATGTGGCCGGGATTTATGTTCACCGCATTTTCAAAGGCGGTCCTTATGAAAAGCGCATTGAGCGCAAAACGGTAAAAAAATAATGTTTACTTCAAATTGAATGGTATGTCGCTCGATAAATTTCAAATAGCACAACGGATTTCTCAAGAGTTAAAAGATGGAATGTATGTGAACTTAGGTATTGGTATTCCCACTCTTGTTGCGAATTATGTTCCTACCGGAATGAGTGTAGTGTTTCAAAGTGAAAATGGGATTTTGGGTACGGGACCCTATCCTGTTGAATCGGAAGTAGATCCTGATTTGATCAACGCCGGAAAAGAAACGGTAACGGTATTACCCGGTGGTGTGTTTTTTGATAGTGCAGAAAGCTTTGGAATGATCCGTGCAGGCAAGGTAGATTTAACGGTACTAGGCGCGATGGAAGTTTCAGAAAACGGAGATATTGCCAATTGGAAAATTCCGGGTAAGATGGTAAAGGGTATGGGCGGAGCCATGGATCTGGTAGCCAGTGCCAAAAATATCATAGTGGCGATGATGCATACCAATCCGGCAGGAGCTTCAAAATTACTCCCCAATTGTAGTTTGCCACTTACTGGTGTGCGTTGTGTAAAGCGCATTGTGTCGGATTTGGCGGTAATGGATGTTTTGCCCAATGGGGCCGGGTTTCTATTGGTTGAAAGGGCTCCCGGAATCAGTATAGAATACATTCAAGAAAAGACATTGGGAAAGTTAACTGTACCTGCAACAGTTCCAGAGATGCGGTTTGCTTAATTCAATTCGTTGGTATCGGGTTTGCTCCAAACTCCAATCACAAATAAGATCCATTGTAATAAGTACGACAGCCCTATTACATAGGTAAAGCTTTCTTGTATTTGAGGAAAGTTAGGATAGCTGAAATACAAAGCAGCATACACCAAGAGCATCAAGTGATGGCAAAGTGCTCCCATTGAAATCCAAAACCAAGATTGTTGGAAGGGGAAGAAATAGCGTTCCTTGATGGCTTTCGCCCAAGTGATGAGAACCCCTGCAATTACAAGTCCGGAAACAATGAGGTAAATTCCCGGAATGTTCAATTTTTCCGGAGCAGCCCAAGTGAGCGTCAGAAAAAAAGAAAGCACCATGGCAAGTATGGTTTGATACAATGCGCCGGCTATTTTAAAGTTCCAATGCAAGCGTAAGGTAAGAGCAGTAAGAAATGCTCCGGTAATATAGAAATGTGTGTTGGTGGAATTTAATGTCCAATTATACTGCTGCTTAAATCCCAGTAAAAAAAAGGGCAGTAAGATGGTATAAAGTGAGAGGGCGAAAAAGAGCCAGGTACTCATTGGTTTCTTGGGTTGACGCAATAGCAAACCCGTAACGGCAAATACCGCCAATAGAGACGCAATGAGATGAACGAAGAGAAATGATATGAAACCGGTTGTATCAGTCATATAAAACAAAACCGGTTCTTCAGGGGTTGGACGCGCCGCTAAGGTACTATTAATCGATCAGATTATTCTTCACTACGTAGAACACCAATCCAGCGGTGTTTTTAGCCCCAAAGCGTTCCATTAGGCGGTCTTTGATGGCTTCCACAGTACGTGGGCTAACATCCAATTTTTGGGCAATTTCTTGAGCTGTGAATTCCATACAAATGTATTTCATTACATCTCTTTCACGATCGGAAAGGGCCGTATCGGTAGTGAGGGTAGGTGCGGTACGTTGACGGGAGTGCGATTTTTTCAACAAGATTCGGTTAACGAAATTGTTGAGGTAATAGCCTTTGGCCTTTACTTCCATGATGGCCTTTTTGATTTCTGCCGGGTCAGCACTTTTCAACAAATATCCATTGGCGCCAATTTCCATCATGTGGCTCACGAAGCGCTCGTCTTCATGCATGGTGAGGGCAATGATATGAATATCGGGGTATTGTTTGGCAACGAACTTAGTAGTTTCTATACCGTCTTTAACGGGCATGCGTAAGTCCATGAGAATTACCTCCGGTTTATCCTCTTCCGGTGCGGTTGCGAGTTGGTCGATCAGTTCTTGACCGTTCTCTGCTTCCATTATGAATTTCAAGTTGGCGTACTGTCTTAGCGACAGGATTACTCCCTTGCGGAAAATTTTGTGGTCGTCGGCGATAGCAACTTTAATTGGTCCCATGGTAAACGATATTGGAAAATAAAAGTACTGAATCTCAACTAGTTAATTGACAGGAACTGTCAATTTATTTTGCCGGTATTCCGTCTTCTATTCTTGGTACTTCAATGGTCACTTTATAATAGGTTTGAGAAGCATCTTTTTCGAAAAAGATTTTCCCGTGTAAAAGTTTGAGTCGGCTTTGAATGTTTTTAAGTCCTAACCCATTTGCGCTTTTGTTCAATCGGTCGAAATCTTCTTGTGTAAGGCCTTTTCCATCGTGGTGCATTCTTACGTAAAGCTTGTCACCGCTAATGTTTTGGGTAAGGTGGATAAAGCTGGAATTACTGTGTTTCAGGATATTGTTGATCAATTCTTGGATTACACGGAACACAATTAATTCGTCTTCGGGGTCCATGCGGGTACGGTAATCGTGGAATCTGCAACTGGCGTTCATGCTGCCGGAGGCGCTGATTTTTTGGAACAGGTCGTTCACGGCACTCTCTAAACCGAAGTTTTTGAGGGTGGGGGGCATCAAGCTATGGGAGATATTGCGGATCAGTTGGATGGTATCATCGATGATCTGCTTGGCATTGTAAATATTTTGGAGCTGGGTTGTTTTGTCGAGGTTTACCAGGTTTTCGTTCAGGTAGAGTCGGGCGGTAGCCAGCAGCGGACCGGCGTCGTCGTGCAGATCGGCTGCGAGGCGTTGGCGTTCTTCTTCCTGGAGGCGGATAGAGGCATTGAGGAACATTTTTTGCTGATCTTGCTCCATTTTTTGGAGTTGGAGCTGATAGCGAATGACTTTCCGCTGGTGGAAGATGATGAAAACGATGAGTCCGATTGTGAGCACGAGCATCCCCACTGTACCGAAAAGGAGTACCAGCGAGGTGGAGCTTGTTGTACCGGTTTGTAAAAAGTACATGTTTAGGGTGCTTACGGGTTTAAGTTAGGTTTTGGTTAAACGGAATTTCTTCTTCTTTGGTGCCTCGGGCTTGTAAATAAACGGCTACACCGAACAATAAATTTTTCAGGATATTGAAAAAATAGTTGATCGGCCAATACATATCTAGTTCTTCTTGAGAAATATTTGAGGAAAGCAAAAAAACGAAAAAAGTACCAGACAGATATATTAAAATGCTTGTCACACTCCAAAAGGCAGGTGTAGAGTAGATGAATAGAGTCTTAGGGTTTCTCATTTGTTCCAAGAAAAAGTAGATTGATAAGGACATCCCAACAATCGCCTGAAAAACCACGGGAATAGTGTCCATTTTTCCCCCGTTTGAATAAATAAGAATATAATTGAGGAGAGACAATGGCGCAAAAACATAGATGACGATATTCGAAAATCTAACTGCTTGTTTATTACTTAGTACATAAGAAAATAATAAGCAGAAACAAGTAAATTCTACTACTGTGAAAACGCTGAAATCAATGTTTAAAAAGAAATTTAATCTTTCAATTGGCATTTTTCCGAAAACAAAGAGAATTAGCGTGTCGGAAATTAAAGACAGTAAGGCGTAAATAAAAATTACCAATGTCGACCTACTTTGTCCTTTTTGTAGAACAATGTAAGTCAACATTGGTATTAAATGACTTAAAAGAGTAATATAAACCAGTGTCTTGCCTATTTGACCTAATTTATTCGAAAATAGGCATTTACGAATAAATAATCAAATATTAGTCGTTGGTTACTCCCCAATCATCAGCATCGATACCTTCTGTTCTAATTGGGCGGATTCTATCAGCAACAATACCTTTTGTTGTTTCGAATTCACCTGTAGTGGTTACAGAAGTAACTGTGATGATAGCAGATTCGTTGGCGTCTACACCAACATAAACGAGGGTTTTTTGACCTAGCTCGTTATAAGCGTTGTAGAAACGGATGCCTACGCAACCGGGTTGAGCCAAAATTTGCTCGAGGATGTTTCTTCCGATCAAATAAGCGCTTACGTCGGTAGGATTAGCGTCTTGATAAGCCTTAACCATTTGCTTACCTAAATCCAAACCAATTTCTTCACCAATTGCAGCAATGTTTTGGGTTTTAATGGTAGTCTGTGTCATATAAAATTCTTTTTTGAAGAGGTTTTTAGCACCGAATTCAGAGTAAAAGACCACCAAAAAAAAAATCTGGACAATACCTAAAACCTTGATAAAAAGGCGTAATTTGGACGAAACTTAGATCAGACGTAGCTTTTCGGTGATTTTTATCGTAAACCTACTAGGTAAAAATACGTAGTTGTACGCTAAAAAATTAGTAAAAATACGGTGAAATATTCGTAGACTTACGATGAAAAACTACGATTTTTTGAAGTTTATGCACAAGTGTGAATAAACCTGAAAAAGCCGGGTAGTTGGAATTTGGAGGAAATACGGAAAAAGGCAATTTTTCGAGTAAAAACACGTTAATGGCCTATAATTTGAAGTACAAGGATTTCAAAACGGGGAAGAAGAAGTTGACTGATAGTGGATCTCTCTGATGGTCTTTCTTAGGATTTTTGGAAACTTTTTACTGGACGGTATTCAGGACATTGGATGATTTGGAGAGGTTGCATACCTACATCAATCAACTTCTAGACAAAAGTACCGGTTGTTGAAAATAAGAACAAGAGCGCATTTGCTCGATTTTGTAGATAGGGAATTAAGAAAGCAATTTCGTATAACTACGAATTCAAACTCGAAAAAAAACGAAGGATTATCAAACCTATAAAAGAACCGCTGCAATATGAGTACAGAAATGGTGATAAAAGTAGCCCTTGCCGATGATCATAAGATTTTTCGCGATGGAATAAAAATGGCGCTCAAAGGAAAAGAGTACTTGAAATTGTTATGGGAGGCCGAAGATGGAAAGGATCTGATGCATAAAATGCAGTTGAAGAAACCCGATGTATTGTTAATGGATATCAGGATGCCGGAGGTAGATGGAATCAACGCCATTGGTATCTTGAGAAAAGAATACGACGATCTTAAAATCATTGTGTTAACGATGTACGACG
>DGDD01000201.1 GCA_002385265.1 Chitinophagaceae bacterium UBA3961 | reverse complement strand
GCCATACTTCCTCTAGCATCAACGTCGGCTTTCAACAATCCTTTCAAAACAGTTCCAGCTTCTAATTTCACAAATTGGGTTATGGAAGCTAAGTTGACACTCCCTTTAACAGAAGCGATCAAGTTCTTTGCGGTCATTGGATTGGTCAACCCAAACTCAAAATCAAAGGGATCTTTATCCAATTCTATATGCCCTTTAGAAACCGCTATGGCTGTGTTATCCGGAACACCATCGGGATTATCCACTTTCGCATCCAATTGTATGTTCTTAACCGCTGCAGGTAAGTCGGGATATTGGAACATTCCATTTGTGATGTTCAGGTTCACATGAAAAGCAGGCATCGACTGCGGACTATAGATACCTTTTAAGTTACCACCTAAACTAGCCGTTCCTGAGGTTTTGATCGATTCAAAGTCTTTCGCATAAATCGCCGGAATCAATGACAAGAAATTCTTGAAATCTGATTTGGCTGACTGCAACTGCAAATCCATTTTGTAGCTCGAATCGTTTACAATTTGGAAACTACCTTTTGATGTAAGCGGAAGTGCGTTCAGTTCAATTGAAGGGGCATCGTAGCCAAATGTACTTGTGGCTGTGTTGGCTGTAAAGTCTGCTTTTAGTTTGGTTTTTGTATTGAATAAAAAAGGAATACCACCGTACTTATAAGTAAGTGCTTTAATATCGCTAGTAGTAGAAAGTTTGAATTCATCTCCATTTACGCCCCCTTTACCCTGATGCTGAAGTCCTTCAATGCTAAAGAGCATATTGGAGCTTTCATCATCGTATACGATTGTACCATCGGTTATTTCATACTCCTCAAGATTTAATTTAAGTGCAGAAGTACTAGTGTCTTTTGTTGAAGAATCTGATTTCGTGATGTTCCAATTCGCTGTACCATCGCGATGTACAATGGCATTAACCACCGGTTTTTCTGCTCTTACTGAATAGATGGTCATGTTTTCTCCCTTTATAACACTCATCAAATTCAATGAGAGATTGATAGCGCTTGCTTTGAAAAGGGTGTCGCCTTCAAACGGTGCATTGTTGGCAACATACAAATCTTCTATTGTAACCGACGCCTTTGGAAAATGCCGAATAAATGACAGACTTAAGTCATTAAAATCGACTTTTGCATTCAGCTGGCTATTCAATTCTTTTTTAAGAAGTTTTACTAGTTGCGGTTTGAAGAGGTAGGGCACCAAAATCAAGATCAACAGAAGGCCTAGAAAACTGAAACCGGTGATCTTCGCAATTTTTTTGAAGCGTTTCATTTACAACAGTTTATAAGGTTTATTTCACTTAGGATACGATTTCTTAATTTCGCTCCACTTTATTTACAAATATGACGCCAGAAAGAAGAGCAAAGTTAGCGGGAGTTTTGAATAAACGACAACCCGATCTTACAGTAGTTTTAGAAAATGTATTTGACCCACATAATATTTCCGCAGTTATGCGTACTTGCGACGCCGTAGGCATCCAAGAAATTTATGTTATTACCAATAAAGTTCCTCGTCACAAAAAGTGGGGTACCCGAAGTTCTTCCAGCGCTGCAAAATGGCTCACGGTACATCAGTTTTCTGATATTAAAGAATGTGTTGATGTATTAAGATCGAAATATGCCAAAATTTACACCACACATTTAAGCACAGATGCGAAAAGTTTGCACGAATTGAATTTAACCGAAAGTGTAGCATTGGTATTTGGGAATGAACATGCGGGAGTGAGTGAAGAAATGCTTGCCTTAGCCGATGGTAATTTTATCATTCCTCAAGTAGGTATTATTCAAAGTTTGAATATTTCCGTTGCTTGTGCAGTTACTATTTATGAAGCCATGCGTCAGAAGTCGGTGGCCGGTCACTACAACCAACGTCGCTTGCCCGATGAACAATTCAATACCTTATTGGATCAATGGGGTTTCCTGGGAGAAGACAAAGATGCCTTATCAAATGAAAATTAGACTCCTTCTTCTTTTGGTTTTAAGTAGTCCTGTTTTGATGTTCGCACAAACCAGGGTTTCAACGATTCAAACTGCTGAGTTGATACAAATGGTTGATTCAAGTAAGAAGCCAATTATTGTAAGTTTTTGGGCCACTTGGTGTTCTCCTTGTTTGAATGAAATTCCTTGGTTGGAAAAGGAGATTTCGAGTAAGGCTCAAGACAGCATTGTGTTAATTTTGATAAGTTTGGATACTAGAAAAACGGTTCGAGACATCGAATTGTTTGTTGCTCGAAATGGTTTTCATTCCAAGGTGTACATTTGGCAAAATCCATCCATTCCCGAATTTGCGAAAGCGATGAATATTCGATGGGCTGATGGAATTCCTGCAATCTATCTGCGATCAAATGAGAAAAATAGAAGGATATTCTTCAACCGACAATTAACGGAGCTGCAAATAAAACGAGAGTTGAACAATTTACTTAAGGACTAATTGGCTCCGTTTGTTTTTCCGCATCAATCTTCGCTCGTTCTTCGGCCATTACTTTCAATGAATGAATGCTTACATTCAATTCGTAACCTATCAGTAGTACCAGTGAATTGATAAAGATCAGCGCCATAAACATGATAACGGTACCGATGGAACCATAAAGCGCATTATAGCGACCAAAATTATTAACGAATAGAGAAAACCCTAAGGTTGCCAGTACACTCAAAGAAGAACCTAAAATGGTGCCTGGCGAAAGCAAGGGCCATCGTTTCGTTACCGCCGGAGCGTATTTATAGATAAAGCCGAAAGTAAAAAAGATCAGTGCAAGCATGAACAACCACCTGAAATAGTTCAATATGTCTTTGATCAAGTGGCTCTTGATTCCAATAAAATCCATCACTGCGCCCTGCATTATTAAAAGCAGTAAGCAGCCCATCAATAAACTCATAATAATGATGGTGAGTTTTATCGCGATCCATCGATTTTGTAAACCGGTGCGTTTTGAAAAGCCCATGTAATTTTTATTGAAGCTTCTCATCAATCCCATCATTCCGTTTGATGCGAAGAAGATCAATAAAATGAAACCAAACGACAATAAGCCTATTCTCGATTCATCAAAAAAACTTGACACAAATTTGATCAAGTTAGTATTGTGTTCCTTTGCCGGAATAATGTCTTTGATCATCTGAGTGAGTTGACCGATGATCGTTTTCTTTTTCAACAAAGGCAAATGGGGGAGTAGTGAAAAAAGAAACAATGAAGTAGGCGGAATTGCCATTACAAAGTTGAATGCAATTGCAGCGGCTCTTTCATTGAGCCCTACCTTTTTAACTTCCTCATAGAAGAAAGCCATTACATCATACAAAGGCACTCCATTGAAACCTGGAAGCACCACTTTTTTACTTTTAGTGATGAGGAATCTAATTAAGGGGAAATCCAGTATGATGCGCTCTAGTTTGGTCATTTGTTCTTACTGTTTCTAATACGCTCTTGTTCGTCTTGTGCTGCTCGAAATGCATTTGCTTTCGCAACATGCTCCTCAAAAGTTACACTAAATTCATGTCTTCCGGAAAAATCCGCTTTTGCTACAAAGAAATAATAGTTAGTTGCAGGTGCATTCAAAACCGCGTCGATCGTAGCTTTAGAGGGGGTGCAAATAGGACCGGGAGGTAGCCCTTTGTATTTATATGTATTATAAGGACTTTCAACCAGCAAGTAGTCATTGTAGATCCGTTTCAGGGTGAAGTTTTTCAACGCAAACTTGACAGTAGGATCAGCCTGTAATCGATCCCCTTTTCTAAAACGGTTCAAATACACACTGGCGATGGTATCTTTTTCATCAAGAGCATTGGTTTCCTCTTCAACAATAGACGCCAAGGTATAAACTTGTATGGTGCTTAGGTGCTGTTCTGTGGCTTTTGCTTTACGTTCTTCTGTCCAAAATCTTTCTTTTTGAGCATTGAACTTTTTTAATACCTGCACGGGAGTACTCGTCCAATTAAATTCATACTTGTCAGGAAACACGCCGGCCATCATGGTATTACTATCCAAACCAAACTGGGCCAGAGAATCATTATTCGTAAAAAGCGTAATGAATGAAAGCGAATCGTTTTCAAATCGCTTCCCTAAATATCCTGCCAGTTGTTCTTTTGTTCTAAACTTATTAAAATTAATAACAACCGGAGATTGGCGGTGATTCTTTAGCATTCGTACTATGGAGAAAACACTCATGCCTTTCTTTATTTCGTATTTGCCCGGTTCCAGATGATTGGCTAAATCGAAGCCTT